>NZ_JBNYXV010000010.1:0-153032 GCF_051380845.1 Janthinobacterium salmonicoloratum
TGAAACAACTTTGCGCCGATGATAGTGCTGCAACCAGTGTGAAAGTAGGTTATCGTCAGGCTTGTTATTCGCAGTAGAGAAAAACCCGATCAGAAATGGTCGGGTTTTTTTTCGTCTCGTACTTTGTCTGGCAAGGCATACAAGCGTAAAAAAGCAGCGTTGCACGCTGCCTTTGTCGTCGAACGTCGCTTAACTTCCTCGATAAGTCGAATACGACCACGGCGACACCACCAGCGGCACATGGTAGTTTTCATCCGTATGCGCAATGCCGAAGGCCAGGGTCACCAGGTCTATGAAGCGTGGTGCAGGCAAGTCGAGGCCTTGGGCGGCGAAATAGTCGCCTGCATTGAATACCAGCTCATATTGGCCCGCTTTCATGCTGTCGCCTTCCAGCAAGGGCGTGCTGCAGCGGCCGTCGCTGTTCGTCATATCCATCTTTAATAACACTTTGCCTTCCGGCGCGACTGAAAACAGGGCCACCTTGACGCCGGCTCCCGGCCTGCCGTGGGCGATATCGAGTACATGCGTGCTGAGTTTTCCCATTTGCTATCCTGTATATAGGGTGAATGACTGTGCTTATCGCGCAAATCATATACCGGCGACTGCGCCGGGCTATATGATTGGGCATATAGCCAACATTGTCCTCCTATAGGCGCGCCTCCGCATGAACAATTACGAACATTATCCACGCGACTTGATCGGCTATGGCCGCACGCCACCCCATCCGCAATGGCCGGGCAAGGCCCGCATCGCCCTGCAATTCGTCCTCAATTACGAGGAGGGGGCGGAAAACAGCGTGCTGCATGGCGATCCTGCTTCGGAAACGTTTTTATCGGAAATGATTGGTGCGGCCGCTTTTCCTGCGCGCCACCTGAGCATGGAGTCGATTTATGAATACGGCTCGCGCGCCGGGCTGTGGCGCTTGCTGCGCATGTTCGAGGAGCGGCGCCTGCCGCTGACAGTGTTTGGCGTCTCGATGGCCTTGAAACGCAATCCGGATGCGGTGGCCGCCTTCCAGGAACTGGGACATGAAATCGCCTGTCATGGCTTGCGCTGGATTTCCTATCAAAACATGGATGAAGCGACGGAACGCGAACACATGCGTGAAGCCGTGCAGATCATCCGCGAATTGACAGGTTCCGCCCCGCAAGGCTGGTACACGGGGCGCGATTCGCCCAATACGCGGAAACTGGTGGTCGAGCATGGCGGTTTCCGCTACGACGCCGATTATTATGGCGATGACTTGCCATTCTGGGAGAAAGTGGCGTATACGGATGCCGCCGGCCTGCCCGCCGTGCAGCCGCAGCTGATCGTGCCCTACACCCTCGACACGAACGATATGCGCTTTGCCGCCATGCAAGGCTTTAATTCGGGTACGCAGTTTTTCGATTATCTGAAAGATGCCTTCGATGTACTGTATGCGGAAGGCGATCCGAACGGCTTGAACCAGCCGAAGATGTTGTCGGTGGGTTTGCATTGCCGCCTGGTGGGGCGGCCGGGACGGGCCGCGGCGCTGGCGCGCTTCCTCGACTATGTACAGCGCCATGAGCAGGTGTGGATCACGCGCCGCATCGATATTGCCGAACATTGGCATGCGACGCATCCTTGCACTGTTTGATGGGTATTGATATTGGATGATAAGTGAAATCAGTTTTTGCATATAGTTGTCCCATATGCCGGTGTTAATCTCCTATACTGGGACTATACCGAGGCCAGCATGTCAGAACCGATCCGCTTTTACTATCGTGGTGCCGTACAGGAAGTACGCAACGCCGCCCCTACGCAGACTGTGTTGCAGCACCTGCGCGAGGATTTGCATTGCACGGGCACCAAGGAGGGCTGCGCCGAAGGCGATTGCGGCGCTTGCACGGTGGTCATCGGCAGCCTGGTTGATGGCCAGGTCGAGATGAAGGCCGTCAACGCCTGCATCCAGTTCACGCCCACCCTCGATGGCAAGGCCCTGTTTTCCGTGGAAGACTTGCAACAGCCCGACGGCGCCCTGCACCCGGTGCAGCAGGCGATGGTCGAATGCCACGGTTCCCAGTGCGGTTTTTGCACACCAGGTTTCGTGATGTCGCTGTGGGGCATGTATCTGCAGAAAAACGGAGCGACGCCCACACGCTGCGAAATCGATGACACCCTGTCGGGCAACCTGTGCCGCTGCACGGGCTACCGGCCTATCATCGATGCGGCCAGACGCATGGGCGAACTGCCGCATGTGACATTTGACCGCGATGCCCTGGCGCAGCAATTGCGGGCACTGCAGCGCGGCAGCCTGACCACCTATGAACATGGTGGCCAGCACTTCCACGCGCCGCGCAGCCTCGAGGAACTGGTGGCGCTGCGCGCGGCAAAGCCGCAAGCGTGCCTGCTGGCCGGCTCCACCGACGTGGGCTTGTGGGTGACCAAGCAACTGCGCGACCTGGGCGACATCATTTATCTCGGCAACGTGGCAGCCCTAAAAACCATCGCCATCGTTGACGGCAAGCTGCACATCGGCGCCGGCGCCAGCCTGAACGAGGCCTATGCGGCGCTGTGCGGGCACTATCCGCAAGAGTTGTCGGAACTGTGGCAGCGCTTTGCTTCCTTGCCGATCCGCAACGCCGGCACCCTGGGCGGCAATGTGGCCAATGGTTCTCCCATCGGCGATTCGATGCCGTGGCTGATTGCGCTGGGCAGCGAGATCGTGCTGCGCGGCTCCGCCGGCCAGCGCATCATGCCGCTGGAAAACTTCTATCTGGCTTACCAAAAGAAAGATCTGCAACCCGGCGAATTTGTCGAAGCCGTGCGCGTGCCCTTGCCGCGTGCCGATGTGCAATTCCGCACGTATAAACTGGCGAAGCGCTTCGACCAGGATATCTCGGCCGTGTGCGCCGCATTCTCCTTCCAGCTTGACGGCGAGCGCATCATCGACGCGCGCATCGCCTTTGGCGGTATGGCGGCCACGCCGCAACGGGCCGCGCAAACGGAAGCATTTTTGCTGGGGCAGGCGTGGACGGAAGACAACCTCGTCAACGCCATGCGCTTGCTGGCCGACGATTACGCGCCGTTGTCGGACATGCGCGCCTCGAATACCTACCGCATGACGACGGCGCAAAACCTGTTGCGCCGCTTCTGGCTGGAAACACGCCCCGGTGCGCCTTTGCTGCGCGCTGCCGTCAACGCCTACGCTTGCCGCGCCTGAAAGGACCAGCATGAACCATCCTGTCACGCCCGAATTGCAAGCGGCCGCTTGGGCCGCCGTGGGCAAGCCCAGCCCCCATGAATCGGCGCAATTGCATGTGCTGGGGCAAGCCACGTACACGGACGATATCGCCGAATTGCAGGGTACCTTGCACGCGGCGTTGGGCCTGTCGCAAAAGCCCCATGCGCGCATCACGGCCATGGATTTGTCGGCCGTGCGCGCTGCCGCCGGTGTTGCCGCCGTCTACACGGCGCAGGACATTCCTGGCACCAATGATTGCGGCCCCATCATCCATGACGACCCCATCCTGGCTGCGGAACTGGTGCAATACGTGGGCCAGCCCATCTTCATCGTGGTGGCCGATACGCATGACCATGCGCGCCGCGCCGCCCGCCTGGCGCAGGTGTCGTACGAGGAGTTGCCCGCGATCATGACGCCGCAGGCGGCCAAGGCCGCGCAATCGTATGTGCTGCCGCCGATGCAATTGACGCGTGGTAATTACCAGGCTGCCTTCGAGATGGCGCCGCATGTGGTCAAGGGCCAGCTGTATGTGGGCGGCCAGGAACAGTTCTACCTGGAAGGGCAGATTTCCTACGCCATCCCGAAGGAAGCGCAAGGCATGCTGGTGCTGTGCTCGACCCAGCATCCGAGTGAGATGCAGCACGTGGTGGCGCATGCGTTGGGCGTGCATTCGCACAACATCACCGTCGAATGCAGGCGCATGGGCGGCGGCTTCGGTGGCAAGGAATCGCAGTCGGCCCTGTGGGCGGCAGCCGCATCGATTGCGGCAGCCAAACTGAAGCGTCCCGTGAAACTGCGCGCCGACCGCGACGACGATATGCTGGTGACGGGCAAGCGCCACTGTTTTTACTATGAATACGAAGTGGGCTACGACGACGACGGCAAGATCCTTGCCGCCAAGGTCGACATGACCACGCGTGCGGGCTACTCGGCCGATTTGTCCGGCCCCGTCGCCACGCGCGCCGTCTGCCACTTCGACAACACCTATTATTTGTCCGACGTGGATATTCGCGCCGCCTGCGGCAAGACGAATACGCAGTCGAACACGGCTTTCCGGGGCTTCGGCGGGCCGCAGGGCGCCATTGCCATCGAGTACGTGATCGATGAAATCGCCCGCCACTTGCAACGCGATGCGCTCGATATCCGCATGCTCAATTTCTATGGCCGCAACGATGTGGAAGGGCGCAATGTCACGCCGTACGGGCAAAAAATCGTCGACAACGTGATCCATGAACTGGTTGCAGAACTGGAAGACAGCAGCGACTACCGCGCGCGCCGCCGCGCCATCGACGCGTTCAACGAGGCCAGCCCCATTTTGAAAAAGGGCCTGGCGTTCACGCCGTTGAAGTTCGGCATCGCCTTCAACGTCACGCATCTGAACCAGGCTGGCGCCCTCGTGCACGTGTACGTGGATGGCTCCGTGCTGGTCAACCATGGCGGCACGGAAATGGGGCAGGGCATCAATACCAAGGTCATGCAGGTGGTGGCGCACGAATTGGGACTGGACCTGGACAGAGTGCGGGCCACGGCCACCGATACCAGCAAGGTGGCGAACACGTCGGCTACGGCGGCGTCCACCGGCGCCGACCTGAACGGCAAGGCGGCGCAGGATGCGGCGCGCCAGATCCGTGAACGCCTGACCGATTACGCGGTCAAACTGTACGGCGGCGATGCAGCCTGTGTGCGCTTGTTTGATAACCATATCCACGTCAATGGTCACGTCGTGCCGTTTGCCGAGCTGGTGCAGAAGGCGTATCTGGCTAGAGTGCAACTGTGGTCGGACGGTTTTTATGCCACTCCGGGCTTGTCGTGGGATGCAAAGACGATGACGGGTCATCCGTTTTCGTATTACGCGTATGGCGCGGCCGTGGCCGAGGTGGTGGTTGACACTTTGACGGGCGAATGGAAGTTGCTGCGTGCGGATGCCTTGTACGACGCTGGCCAGTCATTGAATCCCGCGATTGATCTGGGTCAGGTGGAAGGCGCATTTATCCAGGGCATGGGCTGGCTGACGACGGAGCAGTTGTGGTGGAGTGCGGCGGGCAAGCTGATGACGCACGCGCCATCGACGTACAAGATTCCTGGCATTTCGGATTGTCCGGAAGATTTTCGCGTCAAGCTGTTCCAGAACCGCAATGTGGAAGACAGCATCCACCGTTCGAAAGCCGTGGGCGAGCCGCCGCTGCTGTTGCCGTTTTCCGTCTTCTTTGCCATTCGTGACGCTATTTCCAGCGTGGGCCATCATGCCGTGCAGCCACCGCTGAATGCCCCCGCCACCAGCGAGGAAATCCTCAAGGCGGTCATGGCCGTGCAAGCGGCCGGCGTGGCTGCTTAGGGGAAGATGATGAGCGACTGGTTGACAGCGATGGAGAATGACACGCAGGCATCCGTGCTGGTGACGGTGGCCTTGGTGGAAGGTTCCGGGCCGCGCGAGGCGGGCGCGAAGATGCGCGTCACGCTTGATGGCCAGACGGACACCATCGGTGGCGGCCACCTGGAATTGCGCGCCGTGGAAATCGCCAAGACCATGCTGGCCACGGGCGACACCCATGCGCGGCTCGAGCGTTTTGCGCTGGGCCCCAGCCTGGGACAATGCTGTGGTGGCGTCGTCCACCTGGCCTTTGAGTATGTCGATGCCAGCCTGACAGAATTGCTGGCCGCCTTGCGCGAGCGCCGCCAGCACGACAGCTGGAAAGTCACGGCGCTCGATGGCGATGCCGCGTCGGCCCTGTTCGATGTTGGCGGTCGCTGGATTGCCGGCACGCCAGCCCAGGCGCCCGACACGTTTTCGCGCGAACGCAGTACCCATGTTGCTCAGGATGGCAAGGGGCGGCGATGGCTGATCGACCCCTGCCTGGCGCCGCGCGCGCACCTGACCCTGTTTGGCGCCGGTCACGTGGGTGCCGCCATCGTGCGTGCGCTGGCCCACTTGCCTTGCAATATTACCTGGGTCGATGAACGCGAAGACATGTTTCTCGCAGCGTTGCCGGCGGGGCTGCCAGATAATGTGCGCATTGCCGCCACTGATACGCCCGAGGAATTCGTTGCCATGGCGCCGCCGGGCGGCAGTTTTCTCGTCATGACGCACAGTCATGCGCTCGATCAACGCTTGACGGAAGCCATCATGGCACGCGACGATGCAGGCTGGTTCGGCTTGATCGGTTCGCACACGAAACGCAAGCAATTTGAGCACCGCCTGCAGGCGCGCGGCGTGTCCGAGGCGCGGATCGCCGCCATGGTCTGTCCGATCGGCATGCCAGGCATCCGCAACAAGGCCCCGGCCGTGATCGCCGCTTCCGTTGCCTGTCAATTACTCATGGTGTGGGAGGAAGCGGCCGCTGCCGCCCTGGCCGCACCGTTGCGGCTGGCCTCTGCCAGCGCACCGCCGCGCCGCCAACCACGCGCCGCCATTCACCCGTTATAGAAAGAAGTCATGCCGATTGTTCCCGCCACATTGCAAGCTTACCGTGCCAGCTTGCTGCACTTCCACGCCGATCCCGCTTTCACCGAGGAGGCGCACGCCTGGCATGCGGACGGCTTGCTGATCGTGGCCGACGGCAAGGTCGTGGCGGCCGGCGATTACGCACAGCTACAACCGACTTTGCCGCCTGGCACGCAGATCGTCGATTATCGCGGCAAGCTGATCGTGCCGGGTTTCATCGATACCCATCTGCATTTTCCGCAGACGGAAATGATCGCATCGCCGGCCCCCGGTTTGCTGCCGTGGCTGGAAACATATACTTTCCCCACCGAACGCGCGTTTGAAGACCCTGTCCACGCGCGTGACGTCGCCGAGTTTTTCCTCGATGAACTGCTACGCTGCGGCACCACCACGGCCATGGTGTATGGCAGCGTGCATCCGCAATCGGTCGATGCCTTCTTTGGCGCCAGCGATGCGCGTGGCTTGCGCATGGTGGCGGGCAAGGTCATGATGGATCGCAACTGTCCTGAATTTCTGCGCGACACGGCCGAGTCCGGCGCGCGCGAAAGCGAAGAGCTGATCCGGCGCTGGCACAAGCATGGCCGCTCGCTGTACGCGATCACGCCCCGTTTCGTGCCCACCTCGACCAATGAACAGATGCACCTGGCGGGCGAGCTGGCGCGCGCCTATCCGGACACGTATTTGCAGACGCATGTGTCGGAAAACGAGGATGAGTGCCGCTGGGTACGCGAATTGCATCCGCAGGCGCGCAGCTACCTCGATGTATATGACCAGTACGGCATGCTGCGCCCGCGCGCCATGTTCGGCCATTGCATCTGGCTCGATGAGCACGACCGCGCGCGCATGGCGGAAACATCTTCGGCGGCCGCTATTTGTCCCACCTCCAACTTGTTCCTCGGTAGTGGCCTGTTCGATTTCGAACGGGCCGATGCGGCGCGCGTGCTGCTCTCGCTGGCGACCGACGTGGGCGGCGGCACCTCGTTCTCGATGTTGCAAACCATGAACGAAGCCTATAAAGTAGCACGCTTGAAAGGCAGCTATCTGCCCGCTTTGCGCATGTTTTACCTGGCAACCCTGGGCGCGGCACGGGCCATGCAACTGGAAGGCACCTTGGGCAATTTCGTTGCTGGCACGGAAGCGGACTTCATCGTGCTGGATAAACAATCCACGCCGCTGCTCGAACGCCGCACGGCTGGCTGTCAAAGCCTGGAGGAATTGCTGTTTGCCTTTGCGCTACTGGGCGATGACCGTGCCGTGGCCGCCACGTATTCGGGCGGACAGTGCGTGCATGTGCGGGGGCAGGGCTGACCTACCTGTTGTTCCATACGAATTACCCTGAGCGAGAACGCGAATGCACAAGAAACTCACTGGCCTGGCGCTTGGCGCCGCGC
The DNA here is from genome assembly GCF_051380845.1 of Janthinobacterium salmonicoloratum. Taxonomy (NCBI): domain Bacteria; kingdom Pseudomonadati; phylum Pseudomonadota; class Betaproteobacteria; order Burkholderiales; family Oxalobacteraceae; genus Janthinobacterium; species Janthinobacterium salmonicoloratum. The sequence continues at coordinate 8,039 of NZ_JBNYXV010000010.1, forward strand.
TGGCATTGACCGGAACGGCGCAGGCCGCACCGTCTTCCAATGAAGCGGCCACCGCGCGCCATTTTGCCTCCCTGCTTGCGGGCGCGCAGCCGAAGACAGCCGAGTTGAGCCTGTTTTTTTCCATGATGCCCAAGGGCGGTGATCTGCATCACCATTACTCGGGCGCTATTTACGCCGAGCAATTCCTTGACTGGGTCGACAAGGAAAACTATTGCGTCAACAAGACGACGTACCGCATCGAAAGCAACAAGGACGTCGTCGCGGCCGAGCGCGCCAAGCCGGCCGCGCAGCGTGGATGCCTGTCGTCCACGGAAGTGTTTGCCGACGCGGGCCTGTATGCGGAATTGCTGCAGCGCTGGTCGACCAAGGATTTCTACAACCACGGCGCCATCCAGACGCCGCCAGACCGTACCTTCTTCGATACCTTTGGCTACTTTGGCCCCGTGGCGTCGAGCAACACGGCCGATGGCTTGAAAACCCTGAAGCAGCGCGCCATCGCTGAAAACCTCAGCTACATCGAGACGATTTTCGAGCTGTCGCCATTCGTGCAAAACGCGCAGTTCGACCAGCAGGTACTGGCGCCGGGCTTGCAGCCGGCAGCCTTGCAAGCCGTGCTGGCCAACTGGACGCAGAACCTCGAGCAGGATACTGGCTTCCAGAAAAGCATTACCGCCTATAACGACAACGTCAACGCCAGCAGCGCCGGCATCGACGATGCGAACTTCACCATGCGTTATCAGGCGTATGTGTTGCGTTTCCTGTCGCCATCGCAAGTGTTCTCGTCCATGGTGGCTGCGTTCAAGGCAGCGAGCCAGAATCCGCTGCTGGTGGGCGTGAACATCGTGGGCCAGGAAAGCGTGAACGTGTCGATGCGTGATTACAGCCTGCACATGGAAATGTTCAAGTTCCTCAAGGCAAAATATCCGAACGTCAAGATCGCCTTGCACGCCGGCGAGCTGGCGCTGGGCATGGTGCCGCCGGAAGGCATGGCTTTCCATATCGCGGAAGCCATCGATGTGGCGGGCGCCGACCGTATCGGCCATGGCATGGATATCGCTTACGAGCGCAATGCGCTGGCGACCATGCAAAAGATGCGCGAACGGGGCATACCCGTGGAAGTGAACCTGACCAGCAACGATTACATTCTTGGTATCAAGGGTCAGGCCCATCCGATCACCCTGTACCGCAAGTACGGCGTGCCCTTCGTGATCTCCACCGATGACGCGGGCGTCTCGCGCAATACCCTGTCGAATGAATACGTGCTGTTTGCCAGCCAGTACAAGACCGATTATGCGGAAATCAAAAAGCTGTCATACAACAGCCTGCGCTATTCTTTCCTGGCGGAAGCGGACAAGCAACGTTTGCTGAAAGCGCTTGATGCCCGCTTCACCCGTTTTGAAGCGCAAATTGCCGCGGCCGACAAGGTGGGCAAGAACAATAAACCGTAAGTTGCGCGACGTTCACAACTGATACTCTCAGGGCGGTCGGATATTCCGGCCGTTTTCCATTTACCTTCTCAAATCCCCGCAGTGTTTTTCTGTTAATTTTGTGGCGGCCATGCGACACAATTAACGGCAGATACACGACTTTATCCAATTTCCTGGATGAATCAATTTCAAGTACATATTGCTCATTTATAATCACGCGCCATAAGCCCGGACGCTGTCAGCACGATATCAATCCAGCTAGTTACCCTATGCTATTTATATTTTAAAAATATAAATATGTAAAAAAAATCGTATTTGTCATCCATTTTTTGATGATGCATAGTGGGATGAAGGTGATATTAAAAAGTCACAATCATCTGGGCGATATCGTATGAAGATGGGTATTTGCAGTAAATAAAGGTGAGATGCAGAGTGAAACAAACAGTCGCGCAGCTAAATGACGACATTCTTCTGTATTTCACCGCCGTGTCACAGTCTTGAAATATTTAACAATTACACTCGCGGCTTGCCATGTTAGCCGGGTAAGCATGTCGGGTGAATGACACAGGTGCTAGCGCCCTGGGTTGTACGGATCGGGTGCAGTTTTTTCCGCCGTTATTGTCTGAATAGGAATAGTTGTGATGTGTGGAGCGGCGTTTTGTGATGGTCTTGTCAGGACCGCAGCCAGTCCAGCCGGCGTAACAGTTGCAGCATCGTAAAGAGGAGATCTTGTGTTTGTGTTGCTGTGCGGCGCAGCCGGGCGGTGGGCAATCCAGGATTTTCAAAAATAATAGTCTTTTCTGGGGTTAAAGATGATCAATCACAAGCGACTTCGGCTAACGCAAATCGCGTTGAGCCTGTCTATTGCACTGGCGGCGGCACCATCGTTCGCACAGAACACTACGTCTTCCATTGGCGGCCGTATCTCGGCCACCGACGGCAAGCCGGCAGCTGGCGCGCAAGTCAGTATCGTTCACGTTGAGTCCGGTTCGGCCAGCAACGTAACCACCGATGCAGAAGGCCGTTATGTTGCGCGCGGCTTGCGTGCCGGCGGTCCTTATACCATCACCATTACCAAAAATGGCGTGGTTGAAAAACGCGAAGGCGTGTATATCGCCCTGGCCGAAACGGCCAACGTCGACGCCACGCTGGGCGCAGACATGCAAGTGGTGAAAGTCAGCACCAATGCCATTCGCAATCAGGTTTTCAACCGGAACAACATGGGCGCCGGCACCAATATCGGCCCGACCGAACTGGCTACCCAGGCGTCGATCTCGCGCAGCCTGCAAGACTATGCCCGCGCCGACCCACGCCTGTCGCAAACCGACAAAGAGCGCGGTGAAATCTCCGTTGCCGGTCAAAACTCGCGCTACAACTCGATGACGATTGACGGCGTGGCCGTGAACGACACGTTCGGCCTGGAAGCGTCCGGTACGGCTACTGGCAAGCAACCGATCTCGATCGAAGCGATCCAGTCGGTGCAAGTGAACGTCGCCAACTATGATGTGACGCAAAAAGGCTACACGGGCGCCAACATCAACGCCGTGACCAAGTCCGGTACCAACAAGGTCAAGGGCAGCGTTTACTACGTGTTCCGCAATGACAGCACTGCTGGCGATCGCTATAACGATACGACGGGCGAGTACTACGATGCGCCAAAATCGAAGGACACCACTAAGGGCATCACTCTGGGCGGCCCGCTGATCGAAGACAAACTGTTCTTGTTTGCCAACTACGAGGAGACCAAGAGCTCGCGCGGCGCGCCAACCTTCGGTCCGATCGGTAGCGCACAGACCAACGTGGCGATTACCCAATCGGCCATCGATGGCGCAGCTTCCATTGCAAAAGACAAATATGGTATTGATATCGGCAGCCTGGCTGTGCCTGGCGGTTCGGAATTTACGGCCAAGGAAAAGCTGCTGAAGCTGGACTGGAACTTGACCGACACCCAGCGCATGATGCTGCGTTACACCAAGACCGAACAAGCGGAACCAATCTATACGGGCTTCTCGCAAACGGGTTTGTCGCTGAGCTCCTACTGGTACACCCAGGAAAAGAGCCTGGAAACCCTGGTTGGTCAATGGACCGCCGAGTGGACGCCGACGTTCTCGACCGAAGTCAAGGTATCGTCGCGCAAGTACGACAGCGTGCCGCAAAACAATGCTTACCTGCCAGCCATCGGCCTGCAGTTTACCGGCGTGTTGCCTGACGGTGCCCCTGCAGGTTTAGCAACCGGCAACCGTTTCCTGAACTTCGGCACCGAACAGAGCCGTCAGAAAAATGTCTTGGGCACCAAGACCAAAGACTTCTACGCGGCCGGTACATGGGCGCTGGGCGATCATGAAGTCAAGTTTGGTACCGACTACAGCAAGAACGATGTCTACAATGCCTTCTTGCAAAACGTCAATGGTAACTACACCTTCGGTTGTATCAATACGAATGACAGCACCAATCCAAAGCTTAATTTCCAATACACCTTTGGCAAAGTAGATTGCAGCACTGGGACTGCAGCACAGCGCCAGGCCGCCATCCTGGAAAACTTCCGCCGCGGTCGTCCTAGCTCGTATTCCTATCAGGTGGCGCAGCCTGGCCGCACGCTGGACGATGCGATCGCCAGTTTTTCCCTGAAAAATATCGGCTTGTTCGTGCAAGATACCTGGAATGTCAACAAGCAGCTGACCATTAGCGCCGGCTTGCGTGTTGATGGTACGCGCATCGGCGAAAAGCCGATCTACAATGCGCTCGCAGCTCAGCCAACAGTGGCGCGCACGACGCCAGGTGGCCGTCAGACGGGTGGTTTCGGCATTGACAATTCGCACACCATCGATGGCGAAAACTTGTACCAGCCACGCGTGGGCTTCAATTACAAGTTTGATTCGGCGCGTCCAATGCAGTTGCGCGGTGGTTTTGGCCTGTTCCAGGGCGCTGCTGCCAGCGTCTGGCTGGGTAATCCTTACCAGAATACCGGTATGGCCGTGCAAAACTACACGTGCTCAAGCTCGGCAGGCACTTGCCTGAACAGCGACGGTTTCTTTAATCCTGACCCAACCAAGCAGCCAACCAACTTGGGCGCAGTCATTCCGGCAATGAAGGTCGATGCGCTGAGCCCGAATCTGGCGCAGCCGTCGGTTTGGAAGGCCAACCTGGCGTTCGAACATGAATTGCCATGGATGGGCCTGATTGTCGGCGCGGAATACCTGCGACTGCAAACCAAAGACTCGATCTACTATCAAGAGCTGAACATGGGGGCACCTACAGCTACTGGTAGCGATGGCCGTCCGCTGTACTATGGTGCGAATGCCTACCTGGAAAAATGCTGGAATTCCACCGGCAGCTTGACTGGTACCTCGGATTGCAGTGCACGCACCAAATCGGGCGCCAACGAGAAGTTTGGTCAAGTACTGATGGCAACAAACACCGACAAAGGCGCGTCCAACGTGCTGACCTTGTCGCTGCGTAGCCCCGTGCGTGATGGCCTGTCGTGGGGTACTTCGTACACCTATAGCGATGCTACGGAAGTGTCGCCGCTGACGTCGTCGACCTCGAGCTCGAACTGGGGCGGCCGTGCTGTCTTCGATCCGAACGAAAACGTTGCATCCAATTCGAACTACCTGGTCAAGGACCGCTTCACGGCGAACGTGAACTGGAGCAAGCGTTTCTTCGGTACTTACAAAACCACGTTCGGTCTGTTCTATGAAGGCCGTACCGGCAAGCCATACAGCTGGACCATCAATAATGACTTGAACGGCGACGGTCTGGCGGGCAATGACTTGATGTACATCCCAAGCGCACCAGGTTCGGGCGAAGTTGTGTTCCGTGGAGATACTGCTACCAATCACGCGAACGAAGACGCTTTCTGGGCTGTCGTCAATGCCAATGGTGATCTGCGCAAGGCAAAAGGCGGTGTCGTTGGCCGTAACAAGAGCTTTGCACCATGGACCAACAGCTTCGATGTCCGTATGAGCCAGGAAGTACCGGGCTTCTTCAGTGGTAACAAAGGTATCTTCACCTTCGACATCCTGAACTTCAGCAACTTGCTGAATCGTAAATGGGGCCGCATCAATGAAGTGGCCTTCCAATCGGCTGGTGGCCAAGTGCGCAGCTTTGTTGACTATGTCGGTATGAAAGATGGCAAGTACGTCTATAACACGCGTCCTGTCGTAGAAGGTACGGAAACGCGTCAAGCCAAAGGCGAATCGCAATGGGCACTGCAAGCAACGATCAAGTACGAATTCTAATTTCGTAGTTGCCTCGTAGTTTGGCAAGCTAAAGACGGCTGGTGGCGACACCAGCCGTTTTTTTATAGACCAGATGGTTTACTCATTCTTCTTTTTGACAAATATCATTCCATGGCTCACTTTTTACGCACTCCGGTCGCTGCCGCGGCCCTGATCCTGGCCCTGTCCGCCTGCGCCAACCTGGCGTCTGCACCGAGCGGCCCGATTGACGTGAACCTGGTTGCCCTGAACGATTTTCACGGCAACCTCGACCGCAGCAAATTTACCTACTCAAGCATCGCCGATGCCGAGCGCAAGACGGTGCAGGCCGGCGGCATCGATACCTTGTCCGGCGCCCTGACGGCGTGGCGGCGCGAAGATGCGCAACTGATCTTTGTCGGCAATGGCGACTTGGTCGGTGCCAGCCCCGCCATGTCGGCGCTGTGGGCGGACGAACCGAGCATCGTCGCCATGAACATGCTGGGCATGAAGGCCAGTTCGGTCGGCAACCATGAATTTGACCAGGGCAAGGCGGAATTGCTGCGCCAGCAGCGCGGCGGTTGCGACTCTTCACGCGCAGACAAGGCGTGCAAGTTCACGCCGGACTTCAAAGGCGCCAGCTACACCTATATGGCGGCCAATGTCATCGACACGCAGACGGGCAAGTCCTTGCTGCCCGCCTACCGCATCGAAGAGGCGCATGGCGTCAAGGTGGGGCTGATCGGCGCCGTGCTGAAAGATACGCCGTCCGTGGTGACGGCCGCCGGCATTGCCGGCCTGCAGTTCGGCGATGAGGCGGACGCCATCAACGCCACCTTGCCGCAGTTGCGCGCGCAGGGCGTGGGCGTGTTCGTCGTGCTGCTGCACCAGGGCGGCGAGACGAAGGAAGCCGTCGACCAGCCCGATTGCAGCCATCTGAAGGGTGAAGTGGTGGACGTGGTGAAACGCCTCGACCCGGCGATTCAACTGGTCATCAGCGGCCATTCGCACCAGGGTTATCTGTGCCGTGTCGATGGCCGCCTCGTGACGCAGGCACAGATGGGCGGACACATGTTGACGCGCATCAAGCTCAAGGTCGATCCTGTCAAGAATGCCGTGATCGATGCCAGCGCGCAAAACGTCGTCATGCTGCCAGGCATGTATGAGCCGGACCCGGCCGTGGTAGCTTACCTGGAATCGGTCAAGCAGCGCAGTGCGGCGGAATTGTCGCGACCCGTGGCCATCATCGCCGTGCCAAACGTGGGCCGAAGCACCAAGGGCGGCGGCGCTTCCCCGCTGGGCGATCTGGTGGCCGACAGCACACTTTTCGGCGCGCGCGCTGCCGGTGCGCAAATCGGCCTGATGAACAATGGCGGCATCCGCAAGGACCTGGAAGCGGGTGCCGACCTGATGACAAACGTGGGCCAGAACCAGGCAGTTGTACCGTTCGGCAATACGCTGATCGTCGTGAGTCTTTCCGGCGCGCAAATCCGTACCTTGCTCGAGCAGCAATGGCCGGGTGAAGAGGCAGGCGAGGGCAATCTGCTGCAAGTGTCCGAAGGTTTTAGCTACCGTTGGGACAGCACGCGGCCGCAGGGCCAGCGCGTTGTGCCGGGCAGCATCATGCTGAATGGCATTCCCCTTGAGGACAATCAACAATACCGTGTCGCCGCCAACAGTTTCCTGGCCGGCGGCGGTGACCGCTTTACCGTGCTGGCGGCCGGCACGCGCCGCTTGGACACGGGCGTGCGCGACATCGACGCTTTCAGCAATTACCTGATAGCCCGTGCGCGCGCCGGCAAGCCGGCTGGCAGCGCCACGGCGGCAGGGCGCATCGTGCGCGTCAAATAATTTACAAGGAATAACCATGCGTCGTTTATCTGTTTCCCTGCTCGTCACTACCCTGTTCGCAGGCACGGCCCACGCGGATTTCACCATTCCCGGCTTTGAGCTGGTGCACACTTCGCCCGTGGAAACGAGCTTGACGAATCCCGACCTGCGCGAGCCAGTTGCCGTGTGGAGCGAGCTGTTTGCTTCGGCCAAGAAAGAAATCGTCATCGCCCAGTTCTATGCCGTCAGCAAGCCGGGCACGGCTTTTGAAAAAGTGCTGGCCAGTTTGACGGCCGCCGGCCAACGCGGCGTGAAAATCCGCTTCCTGCTGGACCAGAAGGGCGTGGGTCTGTCGGAGGCGGCGACCATCGCCCGGATCAAGGCGATTCCGAATCTGGACTTGCGCCTCATCGATTTCAATAAAATCACGGGCAACGGCATCGTGCACGCGAAATACCTGGCCGTCGATGGCCAGGTGGCGTACATCGGCAGCCAGAATTTCGACTGGCGCTCGTTCGAGCACATTCATGAGACGGGCTTGAGAATCACCGAGCCCGCCATGGTGAGCCAGGTGCAAGCCATCTTCGAGCAGGATTGGCAAGCCCAGGCATTGACGTCGCAAGGCAGCCGCGCCACGGTGCTCAACAGCAAGGTGGTGCCGGCCAACTATGCGCAAAACGCGTTTTTGCTGGCCAGCCCGAATGCGTACAACCCGGCCGGCGTGGGCGACTCGGAAACGGGCTTGCCCGCCTTGCTGGCGGAAGCGAAAAGCGAAGTGCGCATCCAGCTGCTCGATTACGCGCCCTTGTCCTACGGCCCGAACCGCACGCGCCCGTACTACGCCGTGATCGACAACGCCGTGCGCGCAGCCGCCCAGCGTGGCGTGAAAATCAAGCTGATGGTGTCCGCCTGGAACACGGAAGCGCCGGCCATCGCCTACCTGAAAAGCCTGGCCCTGGTGCCGAACGTGGAAATCCGCATCGTGACGATTCCTGCCGCTTCGACGGGTTTCATTCCATTTGCGCGCGTGATCCACAGCAAGACCATGAGCATCGACGGCAAGCTGGCCTGGGTCGGCACGAGCAACTGGGCGGGCGGCTATTTCGACCTGTCGCGCAACCTGGAAGTAGTGCTGCGCAACGAGCAGATGGCACAGCGTATTGCCGCGCTGCATGAGCAGACGTGGAGTTCGGCGTATGCGCAGCCTATCGACATCAACAAGCAGTATCCGAAACCGGCCAAGGCCGCGCCGCAAGGCAAGGAGTAATGGTGAACATGAAAAAATTACTCTGCGTGCTGGCGCTGGGCGCCGCTTTTGCTTCCGGTAATGTGCTGGCCTGGGGCAACGACGCCCACCGCGCCGTGGGCGCCATCGCCGATCAATTGCTCAAGGGTAGCGCGGCGCAGGCGCACATCGCCCAATTGCTGTTGCCTGGCGAAAGCCTGGAAAAGATCGCCAACTGGCCCGATTGCGTGAAGGGTACGTATTGCGGTCCGCAGACGCCGGAAATGCTGACGTATGTGGCGGCGAACCCCAAGCATGGCGAATACCATTACACGAACGTGCCTTTCCAGAACGCGCACTACCATGACCATGGCGTGGGCACGGCCGATGACGATATCGTGCAGACGCTCAAGCAGGCGATCCTGGTGTTGCAAGGCAAGGCTGATGGGGCCAGCAATCCGCACGGCTTCAGCCAGCGCGAAGCCTTGATTTTGATCACGCACCTGGTGGGCGATATCCACCAGCCATTGCATGTGGGCAATGCGTTTCTCGGCAAGGATGGCCAGTTTTTCGTGCCCGCCACGCAGGCGCAGATTGACGACGTCGCCATTTTCAACGCACGCGGCGGCAACGATCTGCTGCTCGACGATGCGAAGATGACGGCGCTGTCCGATGCCGTGATTCCCGCGCCGCTGCCGGCGGAAGAGCGCGCGGCCAGGCCAGCCAGCGTGTATCCGAAGTCGCCTACCAAGCCCCTGCATTCATACTGGGACACGACCGTGGTCGATTACGCCATGCGCCGCCTGAGCACGCGTACGCCGCAGCAGTTCGCCCGCACCGTGATCGCCAGCGCACCTGTGGTGAGCGCCAATAGCGGCGACCCCGTCAGCTGGCCGTATCAGTGGGCCGATGCCTCGCTGGCGGCGTCAAAGATTGCTTTCACGGATGTGGTGGCCGGCCCCGCCACGCAACAGACCAGCCGCAAGGGCGATGTCTATAACGTGTGGACCTTGACGGTTCCGGACAACTATCCCGTGCCCAGCTCGGCGTTGGCGAAGCAGCAGCTGATCGAGGGCGGCTATCACCTGGCCGCCGTGTTGCAATCGATTTGGCCGCAATAAGTTGGCCGCAATAAGATGTCATGCGAGAGCGGCCTGCGGGCCGCTTTTTTCATGCCAGGGTGACGCTGATTCCCATCTCGCGGTAGGGCGCGACCAGGGCGTCGTCTACGTCGCGGTGCACGATGATGTCGTTGACCTGGCTCAAGGGCACGATTTGAAACGGCGAGGCCGTATTGCACTTTTCCGGCGAAGCCAGCACGACAGTGCGGCTAGACGCCTCGCTCAGGGCGCGTTTCACGCACGCTTCTTCATAGTCTCCCGTGGTGATGCCCGCTTGCGGATGCAGGCTGGACACGCCCATGAAATACAGGTCGGCGCGGATGCGGGCTATGGCTTCCACGGTTGCCGCACCGACACCCACGATCGAGTGCTTGTACAGGCGCCCGCCCAGCATCAACACCTCGATGCCAGGGTGATTGACCAGTTCGACGGCAATCGAGGGGCTATGCGTGACGATGGTGGCGCGCAATTCGCGCGGCAACTGGCGCGCCAGCTGCACGGCGGTTGTACCGCCATCGAGGAACACCACTTGTCCCGTCTGTATCATGGCCGCGGCTGCGCGGCCGATGGCGGGCTTGGCTTCGGGTGAGATCTGTTCGCGCCCCGCAAATGGCGCCAGCGCGGGCGAGCGCGGCAGCAAGGGCAGGGCGCCACCGTGTACGCGTTCCAGCAATCCCTCTTTCGCCAGCTCGCGCAGGTCGCGGCGTATCGTGTCTTCCGACAAGCCCAAGGCATCACTGACGGCCCTGGCGACGATCTGTCCCTCGCGCTGGAGTAAGTCCAGCAAATATTGTTTGCGTTGATGTGTGAGCATGGGCTTTCTTGAATTATCTTATATTTTCTTGATATTGCACGAGTCTGCATGATAAAGTCGTCGAAGGCAAGCATATACAAGCACAAGGAGACGCTATGCGTGAAGAAACAGCACAGCAGGAACGGGTCCGCATCCACGGCGTGCAGACCCTGTCGCACGACTGGTATTTATTGCAGAAAACCACGTTCGACTATCTGCGCCGCGATGGGCAGTGGCAGACGCAGACGCGGGAAACCTATGACCGGGGCGATGGCGCCACCATCTTGCTCTACAACAAAGTCAAACGCACGGTGATTTTGATCCGCCAGTTCCGCTTTCCCACCTACCGCGACGGCCACGATGGTTTCCTCATCGAATCAGCGGCCGGCTTGCTGGAAGCGGCCAGTGCGGAGCAGCGCATCCGCGCCGAAGTGGAAGAAGAAACGGGCTATGCGGTGGGCGACGTGCACAAGGTCTTCCATGCCTTCATGAGCCCCGGTTCCGTGACGGAACGCCTGCATTTTTTTGTCGCCGAATACGATCCGGCCAGCCGCATCGGCGACGGCGGCGGCCTGGCGCACGAAGGCGAGGATATCGAGGTGCTGGAGCTGCCCCTGGCGCAAGCGCTGCAGATGGTGGCCGATGGGCGCATCTGCGATGGCAAGACCATCATGCTGCTGCAGCATGCGCAGTTGCAGCTGATGCCCGTCAAGCGGGGCATGCAGATTCTGGTTGCCGGCCCCTACCGTTCAGGCACGGGCGACGATCCCGTCCTGATGGCGGCGAATGTGGCGGCCATGCAAGCTGTCTGCCTTCCGCTGTATGCCAAGGGGCACATGCCCGTGCTCGGTGAATGGCTGGCTCTGCCCATGCTGGCGCTGGCCGGTTCAAGCCGGGTAGGCGATGCCGTGTATGAAGAACTGTTCCACGCGCATGCGACGCGCTTGCTCAGCCATTGCGATGCCGTGTTGCGCCTACGCGGCCCGTCCCAGGGGGCGGACCAGATGGTGGAGGTGGCGCGCGGGCTGGGCCTGCCTGTATTTTTCTCGCTGGACGAGATTGCACAGGCGTAAAAAAAGCGAAGCCCGAAGGCTTCGCTTTTTTTTTGACGTGACAGGCTCTTAACGGGACTTCACAAATGGAATACCAATCGCCTTCGGTGCGATAGATTTCGCCATCAAGCCCGCCAGCACGATCACGGTGACCACGTACGGCACCATCTGGATCAGCGAGCCGGGGATGCGGCCCACCACCGGCAAGTCCACGCCTTCAATTTGAATCTGGATGGCGGCGAAGAAGCCGAACATCAAACAGCCGAGGAAGGTATAGACGGGGCGCCAGTTGCCGAACACCATGGCCGTCAGGGCCAGGTAGCCGGCGCCGGCTGACATGTCGCGCAGGAAGAAGCCGCTTTGCACGATGGCCAGGTAGGCGCCCGAGAACGAGCACAGGATGCCGGCCACCAGCATGGCCAGGTAGCGCGTCGCTTCCACGCTCACGCCAGCCGAATCAGCCGCATGCGGGTTTTCACCGCAGGCGCGCAGGCGCAGGCCGAAGCGCGTGTGGTACAGCAGCCAGTGCACGAGCGGGATCAGCAGGAACGCCACATACACGAGGATGGAATGGCCGCCGATCAGATGGGCATATACCCAGCCGATGAAGGGAATGTGCTCCACGTAATGCGTGCCCGGCAAGACCACGTCAAACAGCCGCGCCGAACCGAGGTCGGGCGTGCGGCCGCCTTGCTGGAAGAAGAATTGCGCCAGCACGAACGTCAGCCCGCTCATGGCGATATTGATCGCCATGCCGGCCACCAGCTGGTTGCCTTTTTGCGTGATGCTGACATAGGCCTGCAGCAAGGCCAGGGCGACGCACACGAGCATGCCGGCAGCCATGCCGTAATACGGGTTTTGCGTCGTGTAGGCCACGGCGGCGGATGCAAACGCACTGGCCAGTATCTTGCCTTCCAGGCCAATGTCGATCATGCCGCTGCGTTCGGCAAACAGGCCGGCCATGGCGGCAAAGATCAGGACGGGCGCATTGCGCACGGTCGATACCAGGATGCTGGCGAATTGAAAGTCGTCGAGTGTCATGGTGTTAGCCTTTGGTGCGCTTGAGCAGGGCGGAAATGGCCGGTGCGTAGAAGTTTTCCATGGCGCCGCAGAACAGGATGATCAAGCCCTGGATGAAAATGAAGGTTTCCGTCGGGATATTCGGTTTTTCCAGCGACAGGTCAAAGCCACCCTGGATCAGCGCGCCGAACAGCACGGCCGACAGGAAGATGCCGACTGGATGCTGGCGGCCCATCAGGGCGATGGCGATGCCGATGAAGCCGGCGCCACCGACGAAGTTGAGCGACAAATAATGCGTCGAACCCATGATGGAATTGACGGAACCGAGGCCCGCCAGCGCGCCGGAGATCAGCATGACGATGATGATCATCTTGCTGATCGACACGCCCGCATAGTGGGCCGCATGCTTGTTGAGGCCCGTGGCGCGCAGCTTGAAGCCCCACGAGGAGCGCCAGACCATCACGCCGTAGATCACCAGCGCGGCAATTGCCAGCAGAAAACTGATGTTCAGCGGCGTGTCGCCCAGCGACGGGAACCAGGTCGAGAGGCGCGGCATTTCGCCGCTTTCCGCAAACACGCGGCTGGCAGTGTTCTGTTCGCCCGGTGGAATCAGGTACTTCACGATCACGAAGTTCATCAGGCTGGCGGCGATGAAGTTGAACATGATGGTGGTGACGACGATGTGGCTGCCGCGCCTGGCTTGCAGATAGCCGGGCAAGAAACCCCACAGTGCGCCGAACAGGGCCGCGCCTATCATGGCGGCCGGAATCAACAGCCAGGCGGGCAGGGTCTGGTCGAAGGCCAGCATGGCCACCGTCAAGCCCAGGCCGCCGATATACATCTGGCCTTCGGAACCGATATTGAACAGGCCGGCCTGCATCGCCACGGAGACCGACAGGCCCGTGAAAATGAAGGTACTGGCGTAGAACAGGGTGTAGCTCAAGCCTTCGGGATTGAGGATGGCGCTGTGGACCAGGATCGACAGCGATTCGGCCGGGTCTTCGCCCAGCATATAAATCACCAGGGCGGCGACCAGCAAGGCCGACAGCAGGTTTAACATGGGCATGACAAAGGCTGTCGCCCAGCGTGGCAAGTCGTTATTCATGATTTATGCATTCCCCCCATCAACAGACCGATGCGGGTGGTATCGAATTCTTCAATTTTCAGTTCGCCGGTGATGCGTCCGCCGCACATGACGAGAATGCGGTCGGCCAGCGCCCGCACTTCTTCCAGTTCGACGGACACCAGCAGGATCGCCACGCCCGCGTCGCGCAGGGCCAGCAATTGCGTATGGATGCTTTCGATGGTGCCGATGTCGACACCGCGCGTGGGCTGGCCCACCAGCATCAGTTTCGGCTTGGCCAGTACTTCGCGCGCGATCACCACCTTTTGCTGGTTACCGCCCGACAAGAGACCAATGCGCAAGTCCGGGTTGGCCGGGCGCACGTCGAAGGTTTTCAGCAGTTCCGCACAGCGGGCGCCGATGGCCTTGAAGTTGAACAGGCCCCAGCGGTTTTTCAGGTGATCCTGGTAACCGAGGATGGTGTTTTGCATGACGGAGAAATTTTTCACCACGCCATCGCGCAAGCGGTCTTCCGGAATGTGGGCGATGCCCAGTTCGCGAAAGGCCAGCGGCAAGCCGTCGGCATCGTGGCGCTTGGCAAACGGCAAGTCCTTGTCGAGGAAGCGCAGCTTGCCCGAAGTGGGCAAGCGCATGCCGGACAAAATTTCCAGCAGTTCGCTCTGGCCATTGCCGGAAACGCCCGCGATGGCGACGATTTCGCCGGCGCGCAAGTTGAAACCGATGTCGGCCAGCAGTTTGACTTGCTGGTCATCGGCCAGTTGCAGACCGTCCACTTCCAGCACCGTGGCGCCCGGATTGTACGGTGCACGGGGCAGATGGCTCTGAATGGGGCGGCCGACCATCATGTTGGCCAGTTCCTCTTTCGAGGTAGTCGCCGTGGCAACGGCGCCCACCACCGTGCCGCCGCGCATGACGGTGACGTTGTCGGTGATTTCCAGGATCTCTTGCAGCTTGTGCGTGATCAGGATGATGGTCTTGCCTTGCTCCTTGAACAGACGCAGGATTTCAAACAGCGAGGCCGTTTCCTGCGCCGTCAGCACGGCCGTCGGCTCGTCGAGGATCAGGATGTTGGCGCTGCGGTAAATCTGCTTGAGGATTTCCACGCGCTGCTGCGCGCCGACGGAGAGGTCTTCGATCTTCGCCAGCGGGTCGACGTCGAGGCGGTAGCGCGCGCAAATCTCGCGCAACTTGGCTTCCGCTTCGGTGCGGTGGCTGGCCAGACGAAAGCCGCCTTCCGTACCCAGCATGATATTGTCGAGGACGGTGAAGTTCTCGACCAGCATGAAATGCTGGTGCACCATGCCGATGCCGAGATTGATCGCTTCCTGGCTGTTGCGGATAGGCTGTACTTTTCCGTCGAGCAAGATTTCTCCGCCGTCGGCACGGTAATACCCGTACAGGATGCTCATCAAGGTCGATTTGCCGGCGCCATTTTCTCCCACCAGGCCATGGATACTGCCCTTGGCGATGGAGAAGCTGACGTCGGCGTTCGCCTTCACATGTCCAAACTGCTTGGAAATGCTGCGAAATTCTACTGCTGGCTGCATAGGTTCATAACTGGATAGTTTCATGGAAACGCGCCGCGCGGAGACAGGCCCCGGCGGCGCGCTAAAAGATACAGAGAAAATTAAACCGGGCAGCTGCTGCCGACGCGGTAATCGATCACTTTGATCTTGCCATCGATAATGTCCTTACGCGCACCCAACACGCGTTTTTCGATTTCCGGCGTAATCAGCTTGCGGTTGTTCGCATCGAGCGCCCAATC
This sequence comes from Janthinobacterium salmonicoloratum, assembly GCF_051380845.1. NCBI lineage: Bacteria > Pseudomonadati > Pseudomonadota > Betaproteobacteria > Burkholderiales > Oxalobacteraceae > Janthinobacterium > Janthinobacterium salmonicoloratum. Next base: position 23,552 of record NZ_JBNYXV010000010.1, read on the forward strand.
CACGCCGCCTTCTTTCAAGCCTTTATAGCTGACGCCGCCCTTCCAGGTGCCGTTCTTGACTTGCATGAAGCTGTCGTAGACTGTGTTGTCGACACGTTTGACCATCGAGGTCAGGATGCTGCCTGGATACAGATGGTTCTGGTTCGAATCGACGCCGATAGCCAGCTTGCCTTTTTCCTTGGCCATTTGCAGGGTACCCATGCCGCTGCCGCCAGCGACGGCGAAGACGACATCGACGCCGCGCTCGAATTGCGAGCGGGCCAGTTCGCCGCCCTTGGCCGGATCATTCCAGGCGCCGGACGTGGTGCCGACCATGTTTTGCGTGATTTCCGTCTTCGCATTGACGGCCTTCGCGCCTTGCGCGTAGCCGCAGGCGAAGTTGCGGATCAGGGGAATATCGATGCCACCGATGAAGCCGACCTTCTTGCTCTTGCTGGCCATGGCCGCAGCCACGCCCACCAGGTAGGAGCCTTCTTCTTCCTTGAAGACGACGGAATTGACGTTGCTGCCGGCGGCCTGGCCGTCGATCAGCACGAATTTTACGTTCGGGAATTCCTTGGCGACCTTTTGCACGGCTTGCGTTTGCGCAAAGCCGATGGCGGCGATCATGTCGAGTTTCTTGCGGGCCAGGCCACGCATGACTTGTTCAGCCTGCGTATCGCTCGATGCCTGCACTTCGATGAAGGAAATGCCTGTGTCTTTTTTGAAGCGCGAGGCGCCTTCGAAAGCGGATTGGTTGAACGACTTGTCGAACTTGCCGCCCGCGTCATACACGACACCCAGTTTTGGGGTAGCCGCGGACGCTTGAGCAGTCAGAAATACGGCTGCGATCGTCAAACTAAATTGTGTAAGTTTCATGAATTGGCTCCTGGAAGATCGATATTGTATATTTTTTATAGGTGAAACATATAATTTGGGGCCGATTTAGCCTGTTTTTGATGCACGAGGTGATAATTCCTTATCAACATTGCACTGTATTGCACAAGATCATTGCTGGCCTCGACTGCTTTTATGTCGACAGCGTGATACTCATGCAACAGTCGCGCCCCGTCTCTTTTATAGGTACAACATCGAATGGGGCTGCCGGAGCGGGCTGGGATGCGCCGTCGTTGACGGGCAGGGCAAGCACGGGACCGGCGCCGCGATGGGCGTCCGAATCACTATGCATCATGCCAGATATGTATGACAAATACGTTTTTGTTTATGTATTTATATGCGGTGCATATAAATAGGTGGTAAAGGTCAGGCTGGAGGATTCAGTATGTTTAAAAAGGCCCGCACGACGGGAGCGTCGTCGAGCGTGGTGTAGCTGATGTACAGGTTGGCCGATGGCGGATTGGTCTTGATGGGCAGGAAGACGACGCCGGGCCAGCCGATGCGGCTCGTCGTTTCCGGCACCAGGGTCACGCCCAGGCCCGCGCCCACCATGGCCAGCAGGGTTTGCGGCTCGCTCGCTTCCTGGAAAATCACGGGTTCGAAACCGGCGTTGATGCAGCATTGTACCAGGTAGCGGGGAAAGGCCGATTTGTCGAGGTTCAGGGTGAGCATCGGCTCGTGGGCGATGTCGATCAGTTCGATCGCCGTGTTTTTCGCCAGCGGATGGTGTTCGTTGACGGCCACGCAGACGTTTTCGCGGAAGCACAGTTCCTGGCGTAAATTATCGTGACGCAAGTCGTCATCGTTGAGCTTGGGTTCGCGCCAGAAACCCACGTCGATTTGCTTGGCGCGCAAGGCTTCGTATTGCACCGTGGGACCGAATTCATGGATGGTCCAGGTGACGCGGGGAAATTTGGTCTGGAATTCTTCCAGCAGACTGGGGATGGGGCCCCACATGGCCGAGCCGACAATGCCCACGCGCAAGCGGCCCACTTCGCCGCGGTCGATCTGGCGGATGGTGTCGATGGTCATGCGCATCTTGGCCAGCAGATCGGCCGCCTCGTTCATCAGCGCCTTGCCCGCCACGGTCAGCTCGAACGTGCGCGTGGTGCGTGCAAACAGGCGCACGCCCAGTTCGCTTTCCAGTTTCATGATCTGCTGGCTCAGGGGCGGCTGCGAGATATGCAGGCGCTCGGCGGCGCGGCTGAAGCTTTTCTCCTCGGCGACGGCAAGAAAATACTTTAACTGTTTCAGATCGATGGACATGCTTTCCTTGGCGTTGCGTGGTGCTTGGCGATGGAACGGCGCGCAGACCTTGAGTCAGGCATGCGCGCTTTCTTTACAGCAGTCCTATTATCGTGCCACGACTGCCTGCATGGCAATGGCAAGTGCCGTACCGACCCGGGCATTGTGCTTGACCAGGGCGATATTCGTCGCCAGGCTGCGGCCATCCGTCAGTTGCTTGATGCGCGACAAGAGGAATGGCGTGACTTGCTTGCCTTTCACGCCACCCGCATCCGCTTCCTGCAGCGCCTGCGTGGTGATCGCATCGATCTCTTCCTTGGGCATGGCTTGCGCGGCGGGCACAGGGTTGCTGACGATCACGCCGCCTTTCAGACCCAGCTGCCACTTGGTGCCGATGAAGGCCGCCTGTTCCGCGGCCGTGTCGAGGCGGAAATCGGCCTTGAAGCCGCTTTCGCGCGTGAAGAAGGCGGGAAAACCTTCCTGGCCCACGCTGATGACGGGCACGCCGTGGGTTTCCAGGTATTCCAGGGTCAGGCCGATGTCGAGGATGGATTTGACGCCCGCGCAGACGACAGCCACCGACGTTTGCGCCAGTTCCTGCAAGTCAGCGGAAATGTCGAAGCTCGTTTCCGCGCCGCGGTGCACGCCGCCGATGCCGCCCGTAACGAACACGGAAATACCAGCCAGTTCCGCGCAGATCATGGTGGCGGCCACGGTGGTGGCGCCCAATTTACCCTGCGACAGGACGAATGGCAGATCGCGGCGGCTGACCTTCATGGCGTCGGGCGAGGTACCCAGCAGTTCCAGCTGCTCGGGCGACAAGCCCACGCAAATCTTGCCGCCGATGATGGCGATGGTGGCCGGCACGGCGCCGCCGTCACGGATGATCTGTTCCACTTCGCGCGCCATTTCCACGTTTTGCGGATACGGCATGCCGTGCGAAATGATGGTCGATTCCAGCGCCACGATGGCCTTGCCGGCGGCGCGCGCGTCGAGCACTTCTTGCGAGAACGAGAGGAAGGTATTCAATTGCGTCATGTTTCAATCCTGTTGAAAGAGGGTAGGGGGAGGCGGTGCCAGGTCGGCGTCGTCAATGTTGTCGAGTGCACCGGCAGAAATCTGGGGCGAGACGGTGGCAGCCGATTCCAGGGTCATGGCGGCCAGCTTCAGGCCGCGCCGGCATGCCAGTTTCAAATCGCTGCTGTCGTGATACAGCGACCAGCAGACGGCGGCGGAAAACGCGTCGCCGGCACCCGTCACGTCGACGGCGTCCACTTCGCGCGCGGCCAGGTGCACGACAGGCGCGTCAGGGCCGTCGCCATCCGTAAAGTACACGCCTTCGCCGCCGCAGGTGACGATCACCTGGCGCGCGCCCTGGCGCTGCACTTCGCGGCAGGCGGCGCGCACGTCAAACGCCGTGGGCAAGGCCCGCGCCACCCGCGTTTCCAGTTCGCCCCGGTTCAGGATCAGCAGGTGCAAGCCCGTCAGGTCTTGCGGCAGGTGCGCCATCTTCGGCTGCGATACGGCGACGATGACGAGCGGCGTCGCGTGGGCCGCATCCTGGCGCGCGTCGGCCAGCAGTGCCTGCACGCTGTCGTGGCCCAGGTTCAGGTCGCAGACGGTGAGGGCGGCGGCGGCGCGCTGCGGCTGGCGGCTATGCAAAAAGGCCGGGGTCAGCTGTTCGTAGAGTTGCATGTTGGCCATCGCCAGCAGCATTTCGCCATGTTCGTCGAGCACGGCCGTGTAGGTGCCGCTGCTGGTGTTGTTCAGATGCAAGCTGCCACGCATGTCGATGCCCGCGTCTTCCGCATGCGTCTGCAGGGCGTGGCCGGCCGCGTCGTCGCCCAGCGCCGTCAGCAGGGCGACGGGAATCGACAGGCGGGCCAGGTTTTCCGCGATGTTGCGGCCTACGCCGCCAAACACTTCTTCCGAACGCACGGGATTCGAGGTGCCCATCTGCAGGGTTGCCAGGGTGCGCATCTTGCGGTCGAGGTTGGCGGCGCCTATGCACAGCACGGGGCGGCTGTCGGGCAGCACGTAAGCGCGTCCCAGCAGGCGGCGCTCGCGGATCAATCCGGCGATGTGGCCGGCGACGGCCGAGCGCGACAAGCCCAGTTCGCTCGCCAGGTCTTGCTGCGAGATGAAGGGGTTGTTGCGGATCAGCGTGAACAGCTGGTCTTTTTTATTGGTATCGGTCACTGGGTTTTCGTCGAAGGGTTAAACATTTGTCTGAAACTGTAAACATTTGTCTTTATTGTGTCAAGCGTGTGTGAGATTCTTGTCAGGCATGCGCAAAAAGTGGTCGTATGGAGCTTGTATGCATGCATTTCCCGGGCATGGCGAACCTGGGCTTGTCTCGACTATAATATCGGCGATTTATATTTGAATTGTATAAATGGGCAAGAAAAATGGTATTTGCCATACATATTCCGTTTGATGCATAGTGGCGGCAAATAGAGGCTATCCCAGTAGGGAGCGTCTTCTGCTGGCAGTGCGTCAGGAGCGCGGATAAGGCGTGAGGAGGAAGCGTGGTGGTCCACGCGACGACGATCAACGCAGTCCCCGCTTCTGAGGTGCGCCAGCAGGGGATGTATTCATCTACTGGGATAGCCTCAATGGCAATACGCATTTCGATATACCTGTAACACCATACATACCCGATACCTGGGCCGCAGTCCCTTACCGGGGAAGCAACCATCATCATTAGTCAATCAGAGGATAACCATGTCGAACAACACCCCTTTCCACGCCGCCGAAATCATCCGTGCCCGCGCTCCTGAAAATTTCAAGCCGCGCGTGGCGATGATCCTCGGCTCCGGCCTGGGTGTGTTGGCCGAGCAGATGACGGACGCCGTCAGCATCAGCTTTGACGAATTGCCAGGCTTCCCGATCAGCACCGTGCACGGCCATGCTGGCGAACTGGTGGTCGGCACCCTGTCGGGCGTCGCCGTCGTCTGCATGAAGGGCCGTGGCCACTTCTATGAAGGCTATGGCATGGGCGTGATGACGAGCGCCATCCGCACCCTGAAACTGCTGGGCTGCGAAATGCTGTTCGTCACCAACGCCGCCGGTTCCCTGCGTCCTGAAGTGGACGCCGGCAGCCTGGTGGCCATCAGCGACCATATCAACCTGCTGCCAGGCACGCCGATGGTCGGCCCGAACGACGACCGCTTCGGCCCGCGCTTTTTCAGCATGGCCAACGCCTACGATGCTGACCTGCGCAACCTGGTCAAGGACACGGCTGCCTCGAACGGCATCACCCTGCACGAAGGCGTGTTCGTCGCCTACCCTGGCCCGAACTTCGAAACGGCCGCGGAAATCCGCATGATGGCCCGCCTGGGCGCCGACACGGTCGGCATGTCCGTGGTGCCGGAAGTGGTCTCGGCCCGTCATTGCGACCTGAAAGTGGTGGGCGTGTCCGTCATCACCAACCTGGCCGAAGGCATGTCGCCATTCGCGCTGTCGCACGAGCAAACCCTGAAATACGCCGCCATCGGCGCGAAAGACCTGGTCAAGCTGATCCTGGCTTTCCTGGCCACGGTAGCGACCAAGCCGCAAGCCTAAGTACTCTTTTTACGCAGTAGCGGCGCGCCGGCCACCGGCGCTGCCGCGCGGCAGGCCGGGAAAATCCGGCCTACACTGTCCGCATCACCCCGCATCATTCCATAAAGCGAGCCTTATCATGTCACGCGCATTTATCCTCCTGCTTGATTCCTTCGGCCTTGGCGCGACGCCAGACGCCGCCAAGTATGGCGACGCAGGTGCCAATACCTTTGGCCACATTGCCAGCACTGTCGCCAAAAGCGGCAAGACCTTGAAACTCCCCAACATGGAACGCCTGGGACTGGGCGCCGCAGCGCACCTGGCCAGCGGCGAATGGGCCACGGGCTTCGACCAGCGCGACGGTTTCACCGGCGCCTATGGCGCGGCGCGCGAGCGCTCCACCGGCAAGGACACGCAGAGCGGCCACTGGGAAATCGCCGGCGTGCCCGTCGAATTCGACTGGGGCTATTTTCCCCGCACCACGCCATCGTTCCCCGCCGACCTGACCGACAAGCTGAAAGCCATGTCGGGCGTGCCGGGCTTCCTCGGTGACTGCCATGCCTCGGGCACGGATATCATCAACAAGCATGGCGATGAACACGTCGCCACCGGCAAGCTGATTATCTATACGTCGGGCGACTCGGTGATGCAGATCGCCGCGCACGAAGAATCGTTCGGTCTCGAGCGCCTGTACCAAGTGTGCGAAATGGCCTTCAAGCTGGTCGAACCGTACAACATCGGCCGCGTCATCGCCCGCCCGTTCACCGGCAGCAATGGCAATTACACGCGCACGTCCAACCGCCACGACTACGCCGTCGCGCCGCCCGCGCCGACCCTGCTCGATCACGTCAAGAATGCGGGCGGCGAAGTCGTCGGCCTGGGCAAGATCAGCGACATTTTCGCCACCCAGGGCATCTCGCGCGTCGTCAAGGGCGTCGACAACATGGCGCTGTTCGAAGCGCTGTTGAAGACGGCCGATGAAGTGCAGGACAAGTCGCTCACTTTTGTGAACTTCGTCGATTTCGACCAGGCCTTCGGCCACCGCCGCAACGTCGAAGGCTATGCCGACGCGCTGCGCGAAATGGATGCGCGCCTGCCGGAATTCATGGCCAAGCTGAAGGAAGGCGACCTGGTCGTGATCACCGCCGACCATGGCTGCGACCCGACCTGGCACGGCTCCGACCACACCCGCGAACACATTCCGATGATCTTCTTCGGTCCCGGCGTCGCCCCGCGCGCACTGGGTATTTCCGAGACGTTCTCCGATATTGGCCAAACCCTCGCCAAACACCTTGGCGTACCACCACTTGCTAATGGAACCAGCTTGTTATGACACTCATGCACCCCGAATTCAAGCGTAACGAGGCCGTAGGCCTCGACCTGGGCTGGATCAACCAGATCCGCGTCAACCGCGCCGCGACGGACCGCCGCGCGGCCAGCCTGGCGAACCGCCGTACGGTGAAAAAGGAATACCAGGCCGCCTGGCTGGTCAAAGCCATCCAGATGATCGACCTGACCACCCTGGGCGGCGACGATACGCCGGGCCGCGTGGAGCGCCTGTGCATAAAGGCCATGCGCCCGCTGCGTGCCGACCTGATGGAGGCACTGGGCTTGACGCAATTGAGCACCGGCGCCGTGTGCGTGTACCACGAGATGATTCAGCCGGCCGTGAAAGTCATCCAGGGCCGCTTGCCCATCGCCGCCGTGTCGACGGGTTTCCCGGCCGGCCTGACGAGCATGGAAACAAAGCTGCGCGAGATCGAACTGTCGGTCGCCGCCGGCGCTTCCGAGATCGATATCGTCATCACGCGCCAGCACGTCCTGAACGGCAACTGGCAGGTGCTGTACGACGAAATGCTGGCCTATCGCAAGGCGTGCGGCGAAGCGCACGTGAAGGCGATTCTCGCCACGGGCGACTTGCTGACCATGGAAAACGTGGCCAAGGCTTCGTGGGTCTGCATGATGGCAGGCGCCGATTTCATCAAGACCTCCACCGGTAAAGAGGGCGTGAACGCCACCATCCCCGTGGCCCTGACGATGGTGCGCACGATCCGCGAATACCATGAGCAGACGGGCTTCCAAGTGGGCTTCAAGCCGGCCGGCGGCGTCAGCTCGGCCAAGAGCGCGCTGCAATACCTGACCCTGATGAAGGAAGAACTGGGCAACGAATGGCTGCAGCCGCACCTGTTCCGCATCGGCGCTTCCAGCCTGCTGACCGACATCGAGCGCCAGCTCGAGCATTACGTCACCGGCAGCTACTCGGCCAATCATCGTCACGCACAACCTTAAAGAACAATCGTCATGCCAACAATTAACGAGATTCTCAATACTATGGACTACGGCCCTGCTCCCGAAAGTCAAAAAGAAGCGCAGGCGTGGCTTGATGGCCACCAGCGCAAATTCGGTTTGTTCATCGACAATGCCTGGAGCGAGCCGGCCGAGCTGTTCGCTTCGACCAATCCTGCCGATGGCACGCAACTGGCGGAACTGACGCAAGCGAGCGACCATGACGTGGAACGCGCCGTGGAAGCGGCACGCCGCGCGCTGCCCGTATGGCAGGGCATGGGTGGCCATGGCCGTGCGAAGGTCATGTACGCGCTGGCACGCTTGCTGCAAAAGCATTCGCGCCTGTTCGCCGTGCTGGAAACCCTGGACAACGGCAAGACCATCCGCGAAACGCGCGATATCGATCTGCCGCTGGCCGCGCGCCATTTCTACCATCACGCCGGCTGGGCGCAGCTGCAATCGGAAGAATTCGCCGACTACCGCGCCGTGGGCGTGGTGGGCCAGATCGTGCCGTGGAATTTTCCCCTGCTGATGCTGTCGTGGAAAATTGCCCCGGCCCTGGCGGCCGGTAACACGGTGGTCTTCAAACCGGCTGAATTCACGTCGCTGACCGCCATGCTGTTCGCCGAATTGTGCGTGCAGGCGGGCGTGCCGGCCGGCGTAGTGAACATCGTCACCGGCGACGGTCGCGTGGGCTCGGCCATCGTCAACCATCCTGGCGTCGACAAGATCGCGTTTACGGGTTCCACGGAAGTGGGCCGTTTGATTCGTGAAGCGACGGCCGGCAGCGGCAAGAAGCTGTCCCTGGAGCTGGGCGGCAAGTCGCCGTTCATCGTCTTTGAAGACGCGGACCTGGACGGCGCCGTGGAAGGCCTGGTCGATTCGATCTGGTTCAACCAGGGCCAGGTATGCTGCGCCGGTTCGCGCCTGCTGGTGCAGGAATCGATCCAGGAACGCTTCCTGAACAAGGTGCGCACGCGCATGGAAAACCTGCGTCTCGGTTCGCCCCTGGACAAATCGATGGACGTGGGCGCGCTGGTCGATCCGGTGCAGCGCCAGCGTATCGCCGCGCTGGTCGATTCGGCCCGCGCCGAAGGCTGCGACGTGTGGCAACCGGCGTGCGAACTGCCGGCTGACGGCTCGTGGTTCCCGCCCACCCTGATCACGGGCGCGTCGACGTCGGCTGCCGTGGCACAGGCTGAAATCTTCGGCCCCGTGCTGGTGGCCATGAGCTTCCGCACGCCGCCTGAAGCGGTGCAGCTGGCGAACAACACGGTGTACGGCCTGGCCGCCAGCGTGTGGACCGAGTCGATCAGCCTGGCCCTCGATATCGCTCCCGCCATCAAGGCTGGCGTGGTGTGGATCAACAGCGCCAACCAGTTCGATGCCGCTTGCGGCTTCGGCGGCTACCGCGAATCGGGCTTTGGCCGCGAAGGTGGCCGCGAAGGCATGCTGGAATACATGACGGCCCTGGCCGAAGATGCGCGCCCGGCCTTGCCGGTGGTGCAGGCCAAGGTGAAAGGGAATGCGAAACCGGTTGCAGCCGACCCCTTCGCCATCGACCGCACGGCCAAGATGTACATCGGCGGCAAGCAGGCGCGCCCTGACAGCGCCTACAGCGCGCCCGTATTTGGCGCGAATGGCGCTCTGCTGGCCGAGGTGGGCGTGGGTAGCCGCAAGGATATCCGCAACGCCGTCGAAGCGGCCCATAAAGCGTCTGGCTGGACCAGCGCCACGGCGCACAACCGCGCGCAAGTGCTGTACTACATCGCCGAAAACCTGGCTGCGCGCGCCGACGAATTCGCCGCCCGCATCGCCGCCATGACGGGCAGTAAAAATCCTGAGAAGGAAGTGCAGGCATCGATCGAACGCCTGTTCTACTACGCCGCCTGGGCCGACAAGTATGACGGCCTGGCGCACCAGCCGCCCACCAAGGGCATCACCGTGGCGCTCAATGAAGCGGTCGGCGTGATCGGCATCGTCTGCCCGAACGAAGCGCCACTGCTGGGCTTCATCTCGCTGGTAGCGCCGGCCATCGCGCTGGGCAACCGCGTGGTGGTGGTGCCATCGGAAGCGCATCCGCTCTCCGCGCTGGACCTGTACCAGGTCTTCGACACGTCCGACTTGCCGGGCGGCGTCGTCAACATCATCAGCGGCAACGCCGATGAACTGGCGCGCACCCTGGCCACGCACGCCGACATCGACGCCGTCTGGCGCCATGACGGTTCCGGCGAAGGCTGCGCTGAAGTCGAGCGCCTGTCGGCCGGCACCCTGAAGCGCACCTGGGTCGGCGGCGCCAAAGGCCGCGACTGGTATAGCGCCGCCCAAAGCGGTGGCCGTGCCGTGCTGGCGCATGCGTCGCAAGTGAAAAACGTGTGGATTCCTTACGGCGTCTGATGAGCAACTAGTGTTGCAAAGCTGGGGTCAGAGCCGTAGGGACTGACCCCAGATCTCATGATTGGAGTTATTCCATGTTGTTAACCCAAGAAATCATCCGCAAGAAGCGCGACAAGGGCGTGCTGAGCGCCGAAGAAATCCAGTTTTTCGTGCGCGGCATCACTGACGGTAGCGTCAGCGAAGGGCAGATCGCGGCGCTGGGCATGGCCGTCTATTTCAACGACATGAACATGGACGAGCGCGTGGCGTTCACCCTGGCCATGCGCGATTCCGGCCAGGTGCTGGACTGGCGTTCGCTGAACCTGCCGGGTCCCATCGTCGACAAGCATTCGACGGGCGGCGTGGGCGACGTCGTCTCCCTGCTGCTGGGGCCCATGGTTGCCGCATGCGGCGGCTACGTGCCGATGATCTCGGGCCGGGGCCTGGGTCACACGGGCGGCACGCTGGACAAGTTCGACGCCATTCCCGGCTACTGCACCGTGCCGGACAATGAACTGTTCCGCAAGGTGGTGCAGGATATCGGCGTGGCCATCATCGGCCAGACGGCGCAGCTGGCGCCGGCCGACAAGCGTTTTTACAGCATCCGCGACGTCACCGCCACGGTGGAATCGGTGGCCATGATCACCGGCTCCATCCTGTCGAAGAAGCTGTCGGCTGGCCTGGACGCGCTGGTGATGGATGTCAAAGTGGGCTCGGGCGCCTTCATGCCGACCTACGAAAAATCGGTGGAACTGGCCGAGAGCATCGTCGCCGTCGGCAATGGTGCGGGCATGCAGACGTCGGCGATTTTGACGGACATGAACGAATCGCTGGCGCCGTACGCCGGCAATGCGCTGGAAGTGCGCGGCGCCATGGATTACCTGACGGGCCGTTCGCGTCCCGCGCGCCTGCATGAAGTTACCCTGGCGCTGTGCGCCGAGATGCTGGTACTGGGCGGCCTGGCTGCCACCGAAGAGGAGGCGCGCGTGAAATTGATGGCGGCCCTCGACTCGGGCGAAGCAGCCGAGCGCTTCTCGCGCATGGTCTCCGCCCTGGGCGGCCCGGCGGACCTGGTCGAGAATCCGGACAAGCACCTGGAACAGGCACCGTTCGTCGTGCCGGCACCAGCGCTGTCGTCCGGTTACGCCAACGTGCGCGATTGCCGCGCCATCGGCCTGGCCGTGGTGGCCTTGGGTGGTGGCCGCCGCCGTCCGACCGACAGCATCGATTTTGCTGTCGGCCTGACGGATCTGGTGGGCCTGGGCGAGCAGGTATCCGTGGGCCAGCCGCTGGCCATGGTGCATGCGCGCACGGAAGCGGCGGCGCAGCAAGCCGTCAAGGAAATCCAGGACGCGTATGCCATCAGCACGGTCGCGCTGGCGGCCAAGCCGGTGATTTACCGTACGATACGTCCGTAAAGTAACATTAGCAACACTGGGGTCAGACCTCCGTTTGCGATAGCGCTGAGCTATGCGTTAGCGGCATTGAGGGTCTGACCCCGGCCTTAATGATTTCAAAGGTAATACAGAAAAAATGAACAACCAAGAACTGATCGCCGAAGCCAACGCTGGCCGCGAATTGGCCTACGCGCCATACTCGCGTTTCAAGGTGGGCGCGGCGTTGCTGTGCAAGGATGGCCGCGTCTTCCGTGGCTGTAACGTGGAAAACGCCGCCTATGGCCTGTGCAACTGCGCCGAGCGCACGGCGTTTTTCAGCGCCATCGCGCATGGCTGCAAACCGGGCGACTTCGCCAAGCTGGCCGTCACGGGCGATACGGCGGAACCGATCTCCCCATGCGGCGCCTGCCGCCAGGTGATGTTCGAGATGGGCGGCGCCGACCTGCCGGTGATCCTGACGAACCTGAAAAACGATGTCATGGAAGTGACGGCGGGCTGGCTGCTGCCGCACGGCTTCGGCAATTCCGACCTGGACATGAAGTAACAGGATCCGCTTGAACAAGACGATCGACATCCAGGCGGCCGTGGCGATTGCCGCGGCCGAAGCCATGGCGGCCAAGACGCAGGGTACCTTTGGCGTGGGCGGCGTGCTGCTCGATGGCGCCGGCAACGTGCTGCAATCGATGCACAACAACGTCGTGCGCCAGGGCCTGGTGTTCGATCCCACCGCGCATGGTGAACGTCAGCTGGTGGACTGGTATTTCGCCGAGCGGGCCAAGGGCACGCCCTTGCCGCCGCCGGGCGACCTGACCATCGTCACCTCGCTCGACCCCTGCTGTATGTGCACGGGGGCGATTTTGGCGGCCGGTTTCAACGTGGTGGTGGCCGCCCCCGACGTCAAGGCGGGCATCAATTACGATGGCGCCGCCACGTTCACGGCCTTGCCGGCGCCGTTGCAGGCACAGGCCGTCCGCAGCTTTTGCTATCCGGCCGTGCGTGGCGGCACCGAGTATGCGCGGCTGCCTTCCGGCGCCGCACCCAAATCTTTTTTCATTGGCAAGAGCATCCACGAGGCGACGCAGGCACTGTGCTCGCTCGTGTTCGAAGCGACATCGGCGCAGGTGATGCAGCTGCTGAACGCCGGCGACGACGTGCATCTGCGCGATCCCGCCACCTTGCCGTCCGAGCATGTCGTGGTACGCGCTCTGCGCCGCCGCTATCCCGACGCCCTGACTTACCGCTGCGAACCTCATGCGCCCGACGCTGGCCTGGCGCCATTCCTGCAGGCGGCCATGGAGCAGGATGTGCGCGATGGAGGCCAGGGCGACGCGGCCGCCTTGCTCGATTCCTTCGGCAATCTGCTGCTGTGCATGCCGGGAAAATTGGCGCAATCGGCCATCCGCACGCCGTTCATGGAATGCACGCGCCAGTACGCGCAGCTGCGTTTTGAATTGATGGCGAATGCGGAGCCCGCGCTGCAGGAGGAGATCAAAAGCTATCTGGGTCACCCCAAGCACGGCACTTTCGTGCTGGCCATCGGCCCGGACGACAGCGCCGCCAGTTTCATGACCCTGGGCGCCTACGGCTCCACCATGGAGGGGGCGCTGCCGGAGAATAATCCGGCGCAATTCCAGTACGTGCGACCCGGTATGCCGGAAGACGCGCTGCTGGCGCTGTGCGAGACCATGCCGCCGCTGTACCGCAAACTCATACGCATCCGGCCGCGCCAGGTGGCGAACCAGGCCCTGGTCCAGGCGCTAGGCTAGTCTAGACGTCATCGTCGGGCAGGTTTTTCAGTAAAAAGTCGCGCACGTTTTCGCCCGCCACGCGGCGGATCTGCGCTTCCGACAAGCCTGCGTCGAGCAGTGCCTGCGTCAAGCGCGGCAAGCCGGTGGCGTCGATGGCCGTGGTGACGGCGCCATCGAAGTCCGAGCCATAGGCCACGTGTTCCGCCCCGATCAGTTTTACCGTGTACTTGATGGCGCGCGCGATGGATGCCACGTCCTTGCCGCAGACGGCCGTATTCCAGAAACCGATACCCACCAGGCCTCCCTGGGCGGCGATGCGTTTCAATTGTGCATCGCTCAGGTTGCGCCCATTGGCGCAGGTGCCGCGCACGCCCGTGTGCGACACCATCACGGGGCGTTTCGCCAAAGTTAACACGTCGTCGATGGTGGCCGGCGAGGCGTGAGCCAGGTCGACGATCATCTTGCGCTGCTCCATGGCGCGCAGCCATTGCCGGCCCAGCGGCGTCAGGCCGCCTTTCTTCAAACCATGCTGGGAACCGGAGAGTTCCGTGTCGAAGAAATGCGTGGGTGCGGCCATGCGGTAGCCGGCCTGGTACAAGGTATCCAGATTTTCCAGCTTGCCTTCGAGCGCATGCGCGCCTTCCAGTGTCAGCCAGCCGGCCAGCAGGGCGGGATCCTTTTCGCGCGCGGCGATGAAACTGCGCAGCTGGGCGCGGCTGCCGATGACCCGGACCTTGCCATGGCTCTTGGCCGCTTGCTGGCGCAGCTCGTCGGCCTGGTAGGTGGCGCGCGCCAACAGGCTGTTCCAGGTCGCGGGCGGCAAGCCTTGCGCCACCACCAGCGCCGTGATGTTGTCTGTGTCGCTGCCATTGCGCTCGATATTCATCTTGCGCGGCGTCTTGGTGACGACGGAAAAGGCTTGCAGCGCCACGTTGGCCCGCTGCAGGCGGGGAAAGTCGACATGCCCGCGCTGGCTGTCGCGGTTCAGATTGCGTTGCCACAGCAAGCTGTCCGCGTGCAGGTCTGCGATCCACAGGCTCTGGTGCAGGGCCATAGTAGCCGTCGATGGCGACTTGCCGGACGGCGGATGGACGCGGTTGAGGTGCTCGTCGACGAGGACGGGAGCGGACAGGAAGCCGCCGATCAGCGCAAGGCTGGCGGCGGCGAAGGTACTGATAATCATTGTTCTCCGTTTTACCATGGATCGTAGGTGCCCAGGCTCCAGATATGGCCTTCCGGGTCGCGGCAGGTAAAGCCCCGTCCGCCGTAATCTTCATCCTTGATGTCGAGCACGATCTCGGCGCCGGCTTCGCGCGCGCTGCGGTAGACGGCGTCGGCATCGCTGACGACCAGGTAGCAGTTTTGCGTGTTGGCGCCGCCGATGTCGCCAGGCAGTTTCATCAGGCGGCCATAGTCGTTGTCGAGGGCCGGCGCCACCATGACCATGCCATTGCCAAAGCTCAATTGCGCATGGGCGACGCCACCGTTGCCGTCAGGCACGATTAATTGTTTTTCAAAACCGAGCGCCTTGCACA
The DNA here is from genome assembly GCF_051380845.1 of Janthinobacterium salmonicoloratum. Classification (NCBI taxonomy): domain Bacteria; kingdom Pseudomonadati; phylum Pseudomonadota; class Betaproteobacteria; order Burkholderiales; family Oxalobacteraceae; genus Janthinobacterium; species Janthinobacterium salmonicoloratum. Next base: position 38,558 of record NZ_JBNYXV010000010.1, read on the forward strand.
GCCATTCGATGGCGGCGGGCGCGTCGCGGTAGCGCAGGCAGGGAATGGTCGTAGCTGCTGTAGCTTTTGCTGTCGTGGTCATCAGAAAACTCCTATGGCTGTGGGGGAGTAGCTTCGATCATGGATACGGCGTAGCGTTCCGTCTCAAAGCCCTCCATCGGGATGGGTTTGATGCCCGTCAGTGCCGCGCCCATCCATAGTGCCATAGAACAATCATTGCACTCTTGCCACGACGAAAATTTTTATTGCGGCGACTGCTGCGAGCCAGGCGCTTTCTCGTCCGCGCCGGCATCGTCGCTGTTGCTTGCCCATTTCAGCAGCATGACGAGGGCAAACAACATGATGGCCAGCGGCAAGATGGTGATCAGGAACGCCAGGCCCAGGCAGCACGCCAGCAGCATGGGCCAGGGCATGGCGCGCAAGGCGGCCATGCCCTGGCGCGTATAAGCGCACAGCTCGTTCCAGAAAGCGCTGAAGGAAGTGCTGCCCGGTGCCGAATTGATGTCTTTCATGCCGTTCTCCTGTCGTGTGGGTGCCGCTGCCGTATGCATGCTGGCGATGAATCCACTATAGGTAAAACCTTGCTGCCTGGTATCGCGTATGCGACGAATGGCAGGAATGGCGGACCGAACGGCGACAGGCAGGGACAAACGGCTATTCGAACACCTTGAGTTTCAGCTGGAAACTGAGGGCGCCATACAGGCGATCCTTGTAGGACGGCACGATGGCGATATTCACGCCCACGCGCTGGTATTCATAGCTGATGGTGGGCACCAGGGCGGGGAACCAGCCGCCATCGCGCATCTTCGGATAGCCGCTGAAGCCGCCAACGACGGCGCCGACGCGCAGCGGGCCCACCTTGATCGGCTGGTAGTACACGCCCAGGTAGTTCGAATAGGCGCGGTCGCTATTGTAGAAGCGCCCGGCCGTGACCGACGCGACGGTGGAAAAGCGATATTCGGCGCCCAGGCCCGGATTGCTGTCGTTCAGGTTCTTGTCGCGCTGAAAGTGATACGAATAAAAGCCTGCGTTGAGCCAGGTTTCGCTCAGCGGCTGACTCTCTATCATGCCGACTGTCTGCGCCTGTGCCGCGCCCGCCACTGCCAGCAGCGCCGCGCAGGCAGCTTTGCCCAGCAATGACGCGGTGCGCGCCGATGACCATTGTTTCATGCCTGTTCCTTATCCTGTCGATATTGCGCCGCCATTGCAAACGCTCCAGCGCGTCATGCTATCACTGCTCGTTTGTTCATTGGAAATTTCATCACGTGCCTGGCGCTGCCGCAGGCAGGGCGATGGCCGCCTGCACCATGTGCGTGAGCAGGATTTCGGCATCCTCGTAATCCTTGCGCGTGAGCTGCTTGCGTTCCAGCACCAGGGCCATCTGCGCCGAGAAATCCGCATACGATTGCGTCATAGCCCAGATGGCGAACATCAGGTGCGTGGCGTTGACGGGCGCGATCCTGCCGGCGGCGATCCAGGCTTCGAAGACGGCGATATCCTTGCGCAGCAGGGGCACGACCCTGTCGCGTATCTGCGCGCCGTACAGGGGCGCGCCATTGATCACTTCCAGCGCATACACGCGTGAGGCCCATGGCTGTTCGCGCGAAAAACGCAGCTTGGCGCCGATATACGCGCGCAACACGTCGCGCGGTTCGTCGTGTTCGTTGGCCAGCGACTCCATGCGCGCCAGCCAGTCGTCGAGCACGTCGTCGAGCACGCGCTGGTACAGCAGCTGCTTGGATGGGAAGTAATACATCAGGTTTTGCTTCGACAGGCCGGCCCGCTCGGCGATGGTGGCGATCGACGCGCCCTCATAGCCGCTTTCCGCGAACGCGCGCACGGCTTGTTCCAGGATGTCCGCCTCCAGGCGATCGCGGTTTTGCAGGCGCCGGCCGCCGGCATTTTTCGCGGGAAGGGCAGGGGATTTGTCGCTGGCCATGGCGGGTTCTTTAGCGTGGGCGGATCGATTGCAGGAAGGTCTGCAGCACGGGGGTATCGGTGTAGGCCACGTTGAAGCGGAACCACACCGTCTCGGGCGCGCGCAGCATGAAAAATTCGTTCGGCGACAGCAGGATTCCGGCCTTCAAGGCCATGTCGGCGATGATCTTGCCATTCCATTCCGGCGTCTGCAGGTCGGGCCAGCCGGCGCTGACGAACATGCCGCCACGGGGCCGCGCCACGGGCGTCATGCCCGCCTGCGCCAGGCAGTCGATGCTGCGTTCGCGGGCTGCATCGAGCTGCGCCACCAGGCGTTCCACCATGCGCTTGTAGGGCCGGGCGGAGATGGCGTGGTAGACGGCGCGCTCGTTGATTTCCGACGTGGTCAGTCCCGCCAGCATTTTCACGCGCACCAGCTCGGCCACCAGCGACGACGAGGCGCAAATCGACCCCACGCGCAGCACGGGCGACAGGGTCTTGGAAAAACTGCCCACGCGGATCACGCGGCGCAAGCCATCCATGGCCGCCAGCGAGGCTTCCCCGCGCGCCGCCAGTTCGCGGTAGATATCGTCTTCCACCAGCCAGAAATCGAATTGTTCGGCCAATGCCAGCAGGCGGTGCGTTTGCGCCTGGCTGAGTGAGGTACCGAGCGGATTTTGCAGCACCGTGTTGACGAACATCAGCTTGGGCTGGGTGCGCGCGGCCTCGCTGGCCAACGCGTCGAGATCCAGGCCCGCTTCGCTGCGGTTGACGCCGACGGGGATGCAGCCGTGGTGGCGGATCAGCGATTGCAGATTGCTGTAGCCGGGGTCTTCCACCAGCACCGTATCGCCCGGCTTGGTCAGGCTGCGCAGGATCAGATCGAAGGCGTGCGTGGCGCCGTGCGTCAGCAAGACCTGGTCCGCTTCCACCTGGAACAGCTCTTCCGACAGGCTGGCGGCCAGGTGCTGGCGCAGCGAGGCAAAGCCCAGCGGGTGGCCATAGCCGCGCAGGCGGCTGGCGGGTATGCGCATGGCCTGGCGCACGGCATCGAGCACGGTCGCTTCGCCATACATCTCGGGCGGCAGCCAGCCCGCACCCACGGGCAGGGCATCGGACACGCCCGAATACAGGTCCGGCGTGAGGGCGTCGATGGCGGTGGGGCTGGCAAGGGTGTTGGCAATGAGGGCCGCCTGCGGCGAGGCGGCGATATCGTGGCGCGCGACGAAATAGCCGGAGCCGCGCCGCGACGATAGCAGACCCAGATTGACCAGGCGGTCATACGATTCGACGACGGTGAACGTCGACACGCCATTGCACCGGGCGAACTGGCGCACGGACGGCATCCGCGTGCCGATGCGCAGGGCGCGGCTGCCCACCATGACGCTGATGGCGATGACGATCTGCTCGACGAGGCCGCCCTTTTTCTGGCGGTCGATGTCCAGCACGGGCCAGCCACTGGCTTGCTCCGGGGCATCGTCTGTGCTGTCGCTGTGCTTCACGGTGGCTCCTTATGCTGCCTTGCACAAAACTGTACTGATTTTTCGACCTGTACGGTTGGGATACTTTACCGTTTGTGTATCTGTGCCATTGGGGGTGGCCTGTCTATTATTACATCAGCTTTTTGCCAACTGGTAAATTATTTTACGCTTCGTCAAAAACGATCTTGGCGCCGCGGCAGCCCATCCCAAGGAGAAGGTCATGAACGAAACAAGGCCGGAATCGATGTCGGCATTCTGGATGCCGTTTACCAATAACCGCGATTTCAAGGCCAACCCGCGCCTGCTGGTGTCGGCCGAAGGCATGTACTACAAGGACGTCGATGGCAACGCCATCCTCGATGGCACGGCCGGCCTGTGGTGCGTGCCGTGCGGCCATGCGCAGCCTAAAATCGTCGGCGCCATCCGCGACATGGTGGGCCAGCTCGACTTCGCTCCCACTTTCCAGATGGGCCATCCGGCCGCCTTCGACCTGGCGGAAAAACTGATGGATTACACGGGGCATAAATTTGGCCACGTGTTCTATACGAACTCCGGTTCCGAAGCTGTCGACACGGCGTTAAAGATCGCGCTTGCCTATCACCGGGCGCGCGGCGAGGGCGCACGTACCCGCCTGATCGGCCGCGAACGCGGTTATCACGGCGTGGGCTTCGGCGGCATTTCCGTGGGCGGCATCGGCGGCAACCGCAAGACCTTCGGCCCCTTGCTGCCCGGCGTGGACCACCTGCCGCACACGCACAACCTGGACAAGAACGCCTACACGGCGGGCGAACCCGAATACGGTACCCACCTGGCCGATGAACTGGAACGCATCGTCGCCCTGCACGACGCCTCGACGATTGCCGCCGTCATCGTCGAACCGGTGGCCGGTTCCACGGGCGTGCTGATCCCGCCGAAAGGCTATCTGAAACGCTTGCGCGAGCTGTGCACCAAGCATGGCATCCTGCTGATCTTCGATGAAGTGATCACGGGTTTCGGCCGCATGACGACGCCATTCGCAGCCGACTATTTCGACGTCGAGCCTGACCTGATGACGACGGCCAAGGGCCTGACCAACGGCATGGTGCCGATGGGCGCCGTGTTCAGCAAAAAGTATATCCACGACGCCTTCATGGATGCGCCGCCCGGCATCGAGCTGTTCCACGGCTACACGTATTCCGGCCACCCGCTCGCCTGCGCCGCCTCGCTGGCCACCCTGCAAGTGTTCGAGGAGCAGGACATCCTGGGCCACGCGAAAAGCATGCAGGCGTATTGGAGCGACGCCGTGCATTCCCTGAAAGGCTTGCCGCACGTGATCGACTTGCGCAGCATCGGCCTGATCGCCGGCATCGAGCTCGAGCCCATCGCCGGCAAACCTGGCGCACGCGCTTTCAACGCCTTCAAGCAGGCCTTCGCCGACGGCGTGCTGATACGCACGACGGGCGACATCATCGCCCTGTCGCCGCCGCTGGTGCTGGAAAAACAGCATGTCGACGAGCTGTTTGGCAAGCTGGCCAAGGTATTAAGAAATCTCGACTAAGGAACACCATGAACACTCTCGACACCATCACCCACTTCATCAACGGCGCCAAAGTCGACACCCAGAGTGGCCGTTACGGCGATGTCTACAACCCCGCCATCGGCGAACCCGTCGCCCGGGTCGCGCTGGGTACCGTGGAAGACGTCGACGCTGCCGTGCAGGCGGCGGCCGCCGCCTTTCCCTCGTGGTCGGCCACGCCGCCCCTGACGCGCGCGCGTGTGCTGTTTCGCTACCTGCAGCTATGCCAGCAGCATACGGATGACTTTGCCGGCATGCTCACGCGCGAGCATGGCAAGACCTTTGCCGATGCCCAGGGTGAAGTGGCGCGCGGCATCGAGATGGTGGAATTTGCCGTCGGCATCCCGCAATTGCTGAAAGGCGAATTCACGGACCAGATTTCGCGCGGCATCGACGCCTGGTCCATGCGCCAGGCGCTGGGCGTGGTGGCCGGCATCACGCCATTCAATTTTCCCGTGATGGTGCCGATGTGGATGTTCCCCGTCGCCATCGCCTGCGGCAATACCTTCGTCTTGAAACCGTCCGAGCGCGATCCGTCGGCCTCCTTGCTGCACGCGAAATTGCTGAAAGAAGCTGGCTTGCCCGACGGCGTCTTCAACGTGGTACAGGGAGACAAGGTGACGGTCGACGCCTTGCTCGACCACCCCGTGGTGCAGGCGATCAGCTTTGTCGGTTCGACGCCGATCGCCGAATACATCTATGCGCGTGGCAGCGCCAGCGGCAAGCGCGTGCAAGCCTTGGGCGGCGCGAAGAATCACATGGTGGTGATGCCCGACGCGGACATGGACATGACGGTCGATGCGCTGATCGGCGCCGCCTACGGTTCGGCGGGCGAACGCTGCATGGCCATTTCCGTGGTCGTGGCCGTGGGCGATGCGGGCGACAAGTTGATCGACGCACTGGCAACGCGCACGGCTGCACTGAAAGTGCGCGACGGCATGGCTGATGGTGCGGAAATGGGACCGGTCGTGTCGCTGGCAGCCAAGCAGCGCATCGAAAAACTCATTGCCTCGGGCGTGGAGCAGGGCGCGACTTTGGTGGTCGATGGCCGCAACCATGTGGTGCCGGGCCGCGAGAACGGCTTCTTTGTCGGCGGTACCTTGTTCGACCATGTGACGCGCGACATGAGCATCTACAAGGAAGAGATTTTCGGTCCCGTGCTGTGCGTGCTGCGCTGTCCTGACGTGGTGCATGCGGTGGAGCTGATCAACGCCAACGAGTATGGCAACGGCGTGGCCATCTACACGCGCGACGGCGGCGTGGCGCGCGAATTCGTGCGACAGATCCAGGTCGGTATGGTGGGTGTCAACATCCCCTTGCCCGTGCCGATGGCCTTCAACAGCTTTGGCGGCTGGAAGCGCAGCATGTTCGGTGACCACCACGCGTATGGCCCCGAAGGTGTGCGCTTCTACACGCGCCACAAGGCCGTGATGCAGCGCTGGCCGAACACGGCAAGCGCTGGTGTGGAATTTGCTTTTCCACAGATGAAGTGACGGTTTTACACTAAATCCACCGCAGGCTCAAAGAAGGAAAACGCGATGATCGAGTCCCTCAACTATTTGCCGCATCCCGCCCTGCCCAACGAGGAATTGGCGGGCCATTTCACGGACCTGGCGCCGCCCCTGACGGCGCGCCAGGCGGCCATCGAGAGCGCCCGCTGCCTGTATTGCTACGACGCGCCGTGCAGCCGTATCTGTCCGTCGGAAATCGACGTGGCCAGCTTCATCCGCAACATCCACGACAAGAACATCAACGGCGCCGCCGCCGGCATCCTGAAGCAGAATATCCTGGGCGGCAGCTGCGCCCGCGTCTGCCCCACGGAAATCCTGTGTGAAGACGTCTGCGTGCGCAACCACGACGCGGAAGGTCAGCCGGTGAAAATCGGCCTCTTGCAGCGCTACGCCGTCGACCACATGCATTTCGCACAGCATCCGTTCAAGAGGGCGGCCGCCACCGGCAAGACGATAGCCATCGTCGGCGCGGGGCCGGCGGGACTGTCGTGCGCGCACCGCCTGGCCATGCTGGGCCACGACGTGGTGATCTTTGAAAAGGAAGGCAAGGCAGGCGGCTTGAATGAATACGGCATCGCCAAGTACAAGCTGACGGACGATTTCGCGCAAAAGGAAATCGACTTCCTGCTGCAGATAGGTGGCATCGAGATCCGATGTCGCCAGGTGCTGGGCGAGAACCTGCAGCTGCGCGATTTGCACGCGCAGTACGACGCCGTCTTCCTCGGCCTGGGCCTGGGAGCCAGCCGCAAGCTGGGCCTGACGGGAGAGGACGCGCCAGGCCTGCTGGCCGCCGTCGATTACATCAGCGCGCTGCGCCAGGCGGACGACCTGGCCGCGCTGCCTGTGCCCAAGCGCGCCATCGTCATCGGCGCCGGCAATACGGCCATCGACATGGCAGTGCAGGTCCAACGCCTGGGCGCCGAGGAAGTCACCCTCGTGTACCGGCGCGGCTTCGACGCCATGACGGCTACCCACCATGAACAGGACATCGCCAAGGCCAACCAGGTGCGCATGCTGACGTGGGCCCAGCCGCAGCAGGTGCTGCTCGATACTGCCGGCAAGGTGGTGGGCATGCGCTTCGAGAAAACGCGCATGCAGGGCACGCGCCTGGCGGGGACGGGCGAAACGTTCGACGTGGCGGCCGACGCCATCTTCAAGGCCATCGGCCAGAGCCTGGACACCGACGTGCTGCATGACCCGATGGCGTCGCTGTTGAAACGCGAAGGCGACAAGATCGCCGTCGATGCGGGCTTGCGCACGGTGCTGCCAGGGATTTACGCGGGCGGCGACTGCGTGGCGCCGGGGCAGGACTTGACGGTGCAAGCCGTCCAGCATGGCAAGCTGGCCGCACTGGCCATCCATGCCGACTTACTCACCAAACTGGAGGCTGCATAATGGCTGATCTCAGCATCGAATTTTGCGGCATCAAGGCGCCGAATCCCTTCTGGCTGGCATCCGCACCGCCGACCGACAAGGCCTATAACGTGATGCGCGCCTTCGAGGCTGGGTGGGGCGGCGTCGTGTGGAAAACACTGGGTGAAGACCCTGCGGCCGTCAACGTCTCGTCGCGTTATTCCGCCCTGTATGGCAAGAATCGCGAAGTAGTGGGCTTCAACAATATCGAACTCATTACCGACCGCTCGCTGGAGATCAACCTGCGCGAAATCACGCAGGTGAAAAAGGACTGGCCCGACCGCGCCATGATCGTCTCCCTGATGCTGCCCTGCGAAGAGCATTACTGGGCCGACATCCTGCCCAAGGTCGAGGCGACAGGGGCGGATGGCATCGAGCTCAATTTCGGCTGCCCGCACGGCATGCCGGAGCGGGGCATGGGCGCGGCCGTGGGCCAGGTGCCCGAGTATGTTCAGATGGTCACCGCCTGGTGCAAAAAGCACAGCGGTCTGCCCGTCATCGTCAAGCTCACGCCCAACATCACGGACGTGCGCATGCCGGCGCGCGCGGCCAAAGCGGGCGGCGCGGACGCCGTCTCGCTGATCAATACCATCAACTCGATCACCTCGCTGGACCTGGACCGCATGGTGGCGCTGCCCATCGTGGGCGGCGCCAGTACGCACGGCGGCTATTGCGGATCTGCCGTCAAGCCGATCGCCCTGAACATGGTGGCGGAAATCGCCCGCGATCCGCAGACGCGTGGTCTGCCCATTTCCGGCATCGGCGGCATCGGCAACTGGCGCGACGCGGCCGAATTCATCGCCCTGGGCGCCGGCTGCGTGCAGGTGTGCACGGCCGCCATGCTGCATGGTTTCCGCATCGTAGAGGAGATGAAGGATGGCCTGTCGCGCTGGATGGACGAGAAGGGCTACGAACGCATCAGCGACTTTTCCGGCAAGGCCGTGGCCAACACGACGGACTGGAAATACCTGGACATGAATTACCAGGTGATTGCGCACATCAACCAGGACGACTGCATCAAATGCGGCAAGTGCTATGTGGCTTGCGAAGACACGTCGCACCAGTCGATTGCGCAACTGATCGACGCCGCCGGCATGCGCACGTATGAGGTGATCAAAGAGGAATGCGTGGGCTGCAACCTGTGCGAAATCACCTGTCCGGTGCAGGGCTGCATCACGATGGTGCCGCAGACGACGGGCAAGCCATACATGAACTGGACGCAGGACCCACGCAACCCGCATGCGTTGGTGGAGACGGCATAGGGCACGCATCAAGGCATATATCTTGCGTGTGTTTATTTTATAAACAACGGCTGGCCTTTGCGGTAAGCTAGATTGACTTAAAAGTCGAGCCGTTTCTATAAAACCGATTCCCTCCCAACCGATGGAGCATACCTGTGAACCACGACTATTCAGGCAACACGCAACTCTGGAATGAAGACCTGGCGCCCACCACGGCGGCGCAGCGCACCTGGCGCTGGTACCACTTCGCCGCGCTGTGGGTCGGCATGGTGATGTGCATTCCCGCCTACACCCTGTCGGCCAGTCTGATCGACAGCGGCATGTCCGGTTACCAGGCCGTGCTCACGGTATTTCTCGCCAACGCCATCGTGCTCTTGCCCATGCTCCTGATTGGCCATGCGGGCACCAAGTACGGCATCCCGTATGCCGTGCTGGCGCGCGCCTCGTTCGGCACCATGGGCGCGCGCTTGCCGGCCCTGATGCGCGCCATCGTCGCCTGCGGCTGGTATGGCATCCAGACCTGGTTCGGCGGCCAGATGATATATACCCTGATGGGCGTGCTGATGGGCCATGAGCTGGGCGGCGAGAAGATCGCGGGCCTGGGCATCAACGGCAGCCAGTTGCTGTGCTTCCTGGCTTTCTGGGCCATCCAGTTCTATTACATCCTGCATGGCATGGAGTCGATCCGCAAGCTCGAAACCTATACGGCGCCCTTGAAAATCCTCATCTGCTTCGTGCTGCTGTACTGGGTGCACAGCAAGGCCGGCGGCGTGGCCAGCCTGCTGGACCAGCCATCGCAATTCATCCCGGGCGGTAAAAAGGCGGGCCAGTTCTGGAGCGTCTTCTGGCCATCGTTGACGGCCATGGTGGGATTCTGGGCCACCCTGGCATTGAACATCCCCGACTTCACGCGCTTCGCCAAGACCCAGCGCGACCAGGTGATCGGCCAGTCGATCGGCTTGCCGGTGCCCATGGGATTGCTGGCCATGCTGGCCGTGATCGTCACGGCCGGCTCCGTGGTCATGTATGGCAAGGCCATCTGGGACCCCGTCGACCTGGCCAGCCGCATGACGGGCGCCGCCGTGCTGATCGCCCTGATCATTCTGCTGATCGACACGGTCAGCGTCAACCTGGCGGCCAACCTGGTGGGTCCGGCGTACGACTTTTCCTCGTTGGCGCCGAAGCAGATTTCGTACAAGATGGGCGGCTACATCACGGCCTTCATCGCCATCGTCATGATGCCGTGGAAGGTGCTCGAATCGACGCAGGGCTATATCTTCACATGGCTGATCGGCTACTCGGCCTTGCTGGGCCCCATCGCCGGCATCCTCATCGTCGACTATTATTTTGTGCGCAAGACGCAGCTCGACGTCAGGCAGCTGTACCGTGACGACGGCGTCTACTCGTATGGCAATGGCTGGAACATGGCGGCGCTGATCGCCTTTGTCATCGCCGTGCTGCCGAATATCCCGGGCTTTTTGAACTCGGCCTTTCCCACGGCGTTTCCGGGCGTGGCCGAAGGCTTTAAAACCATCTACACCTACGCCTGGTTCGTGGGTGTGGCCATCGCCGCCGTCGTATACGGCGTCATGATGAAGGGTAAGGCCGTGGCGCACGTGCAGCAGGCGCCGCAGTCCTGATCTTTTCGAGAAGGAGACAAGATGACTACACTGATACGTGGCGGTACCGTCGTCAACGCCGACCGCGCTTTCCGCGCCGATGTGCTGATCGAGGGCGATACCATCGCCGCCGTCGGCGAGAACCTTTTGGCACCCGCCGGCGCCACCGTGATCGACGCGGGTGGCCTGTACGTGATGCCGGGCGGGATCGATACCCACACGCACATGAATTTACCCTTCATGGGCACCGTGACGTCGGACGATTTTTTCACGGGCACGGCGGCGGGACTGGCGGGCGGCACCACCACCATCATGGACTTCGTCATTCCTGCACCGAAGCAATCCTTGATCGAGGCCTATCACCAGTGGCGGGAATGGTCGGCGAAGGCGGCCGGCGACTATACCTTCCACGTGGCGATCACCTGGTGGAGCGAGCAAGTCCATGAAGAGATGGGCACCCTCGTGCGCGAGCATGGCGTGAACAGCTTCAAGCACTTCATGGCCTATAAAAACGCCATCATGGCCGACGATGAAACGCTGGTGAAAAGCTTTACCCGCTCGCTGGAACTGGGGGCGCTGCCCACCGTGCATGCGGAAAACGGCGAGCTGGTTTTTCAATTGCAGCAAGCCTTGCTGAAAAAAAGCATCACGGGTCCGCAGGCGCATCCCCTGTCGCGTCCGCCGGCCGTGGAGGCCGAGGCGGCCAACCGCGCCATTGCGATTGCCAATGTCCTCAATACCCCCGTATACATCGTGCACGTCTCGTGCGCGGAGTCGCTTGACGCCATCACGCGGGCGCGCGCCAACGGCCAGCGCGTGTATGGCGAAGCGCTGGCGGGCCACCTGGTGATCGACGACAGCGTCTACCAGGGCGATGATTTCGATTATGTGGCGGGCCACGTCATGAGCCCGCCGTTCCGCGGCAAGCACCATCAGGCGGCCTTGTGGCATGGCCTGCAAAGCGGCAACCTGCACACGACGGCCACCGACCACTGCACCTTTTGCGCCGAGCAGAAGGCGGCCGGCAAGGATGACTTCACGCGCATCCCGAACGGTTGTGGCGGCGTCGAGGAACGCATGGCCGTCGTCTGGGACGCTGGCGTCAATTCCGGCATGCTGACGCCCTCCGAATTCGTCAAGGTCTCGTCGACCAATGCGGCGCAAATCTTCAATATGTATCCGCGCAAGGGTGTCATCGCCGCAGGCAGCGATGCCGACATCGTGCTGTGGGATCCGCAAGGCACGCGCACCATTTCCGCCGCCACGCAGTTCGCCAGGGGAGGCTTCAACGTCTTCGAAGGACGCACCGTGCGCGGCATCCCCAGTACCACGATTGCCGCCGGCAAGGTGGTCTTCCACAAGGGCGAATTGACGGCCGTCGAAGGGGCGGGGCGCTATGTCGAGCGTCCGGCATTTTCCGCCGTCGCGCCATGAAAGGAGTGCAGCATGAATGAACTGAGGATCAACGGCGAACGCCTGTGGGCGGCCCTGATGGAACTGGCGCAGATCGGCGCGACAGTGAAGGGGGGCGTCAAGCGCCTGGCCCTGACGGACCTGGACAAGCAGGGGCGCGACCTGGTGGTGCGCTGGGGCCGGGAGGCGGGCATGAGCATCACCATCGACCAGATCGGCAATGTCTTCATGCGCCGCGACGGCACGGACAATACCTTGCCGCCCGTGATGACGGGCAGCCATATCGATACGCAACCCACGGGCGGCAAGTTCGACGGCAATTACGGCGTGCTGGCCGGCCTGGAAGTGGTGCGCACCCTGAATGATTTACAGATCAAGACGCAGGCGCCCATCGAGGTGGCGTTCTGGACCAACGAGGAAGGTTCGCGCTTCGTGCCCGTGATGATGGGTTCCGGCGTTTTTTGCGGCGCCTTCTCGCTCGAAACCGCCTACGCGGCCAAGGACACGGAGGGGAAAACGGTGGGTGAAGAGCTGGCGCGCATCGGCTACAAGGGCGAGCAGGTGCCGGGCGACCATCCCATTGGCGCTTACTTTGAAACGCATATCGAGCAGGGCCCCGTGCTGGAAGACGCCGACAAGGTGATCGGCGTGGTGCCTGCCGTGATGGGACTGTCGTGGTACGACTGCGTGGTGACGGGCATGGAAGCGCATGCGGGACCCACGCCCATGGGCCTGCGCAAGGATGCGCTGCAGGTGGCCACCAGCATCATGCAGGAGGTCGTCGCCATTGCCAACCGTTACCCGCCGTATGGACGCGGCACGGTGGGCATGGTGCAGGTCTTCCCGAACAGCCGCAACGTGATTCCCGGAGAGGTCAAGTTCAGCATCGACCTGCGCAATGTGAACGACGAACTGCTCAACACCATGCATGGCGAGATCACGGCCTTTATCGATGCCACGCGCACCGGTACGGGACTGGATATATCTCTTGAACGGGTTTCCTATTACCCGCCATGCCCGTTCCACCCCGATTGCGTGGGCGCCGTGCGCAACGCCACGGCAAAGCTGGGATACTCAGTGATGGACGTGGTGTCCGGCGCCGGCCACGACGCCATCTACGCGGCCCGGCTGGCGCCGGCCGGCATGATCTTCGTGCCGTGCAAGGACGGCATCAGCCACAATGAAATCGAAGACGCCAAGCCCGAGCACCTGGAAGCGGGATGTAACGTGCTGCTGCACGCGATGCTGGAGCGGGCGGTGGCTGTGTAACCTTATGGCTTGGGCTGGAAGTTGCGCAAAAACGCCAGCAGCGCGCGCGCCGCGATGTCGGCGTCGTCCGCCGTCATGGTTTCCAGCGGGTTGTGGCTGATGCCGCCATTGCCGCAGCGGGTAAACAGCATGGCCACGTCGGTGATGGCGGCCATGGCCATGGCATCGTGGCCGGCGCCCGATAGCAGCGCATACGGTGCTATGCCCACGGATTCCACGGCCTGCGCCAGCTGCGCCATCAGCCATGGCGCGCACGGCGCCGCACGCGCCGACAGCAGCAGCTCTAGCTGATAGTCGATCTGGCGCCGCGCGCAGATGGCGGCGATGCCGTCGAGAATATCGTCAACGGCAGCCTGGCGTACAGCATCGCTGGCGGCGCGGATGTCGAGCGACAGGATGCAGGCGCCGGCGATCACGTTGACGGAACCGTTGGGCACGTGCAGCTGCCCCACGGTGCCCACCAGCGCTTCGCCATGGTTGCAGCGCTGTTCCACCAGCAGGATGATTTCGGCCGCCGCGCTGGCCGCGTCCTTGCGCATGGTCATGGGCGTGGTGCCTGCGTGGCTGGCCACGCCGCCAAGATTGACCAGGTAGCGCGAGCTGCCGGCAATCGCCGTGACGATCCCCAGCGGCAGGTCGCGCTCCAGCAGCACGGGGCCTTGTTCGATATGCACTTCCACATAGCCGAGCAAATCTGCCGGATCGCGCGCGATGGCGCCGATGGCGCTCGCCTCGTGCCCGGCGGCGGCCAGCGCGTCCCGCATGCTCACGCCATCCGCATCGAGTTGCTCCAGCAGCGACACGTCGAACTTGCCCGTGACGGCCGTGCTGCCCAAAAACGTGCTCTTGAAACGCACGCCTTCCTCCTCGGCGAAGCCGACAATCTCGACGTGGAAGGGCAGCTTTTCACCCCGCTCATGCAGATGGCGCACGACGGCGATCGGCAGCACGATGCCCAGCCGGCCGTCGTACTTGCCGCCGTTGCGCACCGTGTCGTAATGCGATCCCGTCATCAGCGTCTTTGCGCCTGGCGCGTCGGACAGATAGCGGCCGACCACATTGCCGACGGCGTCGATGTGCACCTGCATGCCAGCCTCCCGCATCCAGTTGGCCAGCTGCGCTGCCGTTTTCTGGTGCGCCGGCGTCAGGTAGGCGCAGGTCAGGTTGTAGTCGCTGTCGCTCCAGCCGGCCAGGGTTTCCGCCTGCTGCATGATGGCCGGGCCGAAGTCCAGGCGCACGTCGAACAGGTCGTTCAGGCGCAGTTCGGCGATGCGCTTGATCTGCCGCAGCGATTCGGCCAGTTCATCGGCATGGCGGTTTTTCAGGCGCCGCGCAAACGTGGCGATGATGTCCAGGCGCGTCAAGCCATCGCCCGTCGGACCCTTGACGGCCAGGATGAAGGGAAAGCCGAACTTGGCGTTGTACTCGCTATTCAGGCGCTGCAGGGAGGCGAATTCGTCGGCACTGCACAGGTTCAGGCCGGACTTGGCCTGCTCGCGCGTCGACTCCGCCGTCAACTGGCCCGCGATGGCGGCCTTGCCGGCCAGCTCGGGGTGGGCGCGTATCAGCCCCAGCTGCTCTTCGGGCGAGGCCTGCGCCAGCACGCGCTGCAGTTCCGTCTTGAGTGCCGCCAGGCTGGTGAATGGCCGGGCGGACGCCGCGCGCTGGGCGATCCAGGGCGAATGTTCGTAGATGCCGTGCAGGTGGGCGATAAAATCGGCCTGGCTGCCGGCGTTCAGGTCTGAAAGGGTGGTCATGGTTTTCCGATCATGCAAGCGGTGATGATAGCGCTCCGTTCCTGTCTCCATTATATGCGCGTGCTGATAGCGGCTATCGCTGCACCAGCGCCTTGGCCGCGGCGCTGACCTGGTCGCGCAGCCATTTGTGCTCGGGCGCCTGGTGCACGCGCTGGTGCCACAACTGGTAAAAACGCATGGGCGGGAATTTCAAGGGCACGGTATACGTTTTCAGCGGCAGGGTCTTTTCATAGAAGCGCATGAATTGCCGGCCCGTGGTGAGCACCAGATCCGTCTGCGTCAGCATGTAGGGGATCAGGCCGAAATACGCCGATTCCACCACCACGTTGCGTTGCAGGTTTTGCCGTTCGAGGAAGGAATCGATCACGCCGTGGTAGCCGGGCATCATCTGCGACGGCGCCACGTGAGGCAGACTCAGATAATCGTCGAGTGTCATGGCGTCGCTGGCCGTGCGCCGCGCATAGGCGTTTTCCGCATGCATGGCGCAGATGATGGGGTCTTCAAACAGTTTCGAGATATGCAGATGCGCGGGCGGCTCGTCCCAGTTGGCGATGACCAGGTCCAGGCCTCCATCGGAGAGTTGGCGGATATGGTCGATGCCCGGCCCCAGGCTGTGCAGCACGACGCGGCTTTTCGGCGAACCGCGGCGCAGCAGGGCTACCACGTTGGGCAGGAACTGGCTGTCCAGGTAGTCGGGCGCAGCGATATGGAAGGTACGCGCCTCTTCCTGCGCCACGAACGGCGTCTTCTTGACGAACAGGCTCTCCGTCTGGTCGAGGATGCGCTTGGCCGGATTGAGCAGGCTTTCGCCATGCTGGGTCGGCACCATGCCGCGCGCGCCGCGCACCAGCAGCGGGTCGCCCGTCAATTCGCGCAGCTTGCGCAAGGAGGCGGAAATCGAAGGCTGCGGCTGATTGAGTTTCAGTGCCACGCGCGAGACATTTTTTTCCACCAGCAGCAGGTAGAGGATGCGGATCAGGTGCAGGTCGAGGTGTTGCGGCAGGCTGGACATGTGGCGGCGGCTCTGTTGTATATTGATTTGAATATGTCAAATATACGATATTTTTCATGTGATGGGCGGTAAATCCGTTTATCTTGTGTAGATTGGCACGAATATTGGTTCGGTCTGACTAGAGGAAATTTATGGAAGTATTTGCCTACCTGATCCCGTACGGCCTGGAGTGGCTGAACCTGATCGTCCGCTGGCTGCACGTCATCACGGGCATCGCCTGGATCGGTGCTTCCTTTTATTTCGTCTGGCTCGACAACTCGATACGCCCGCCCGCGCCCGGCTCCGAACTGGCGCAGAAGGGCGTGGCGGGAGAATTGTGGGCCGTGCACGGCGGCGGCTTTTATAACCCGCAAAAATACCTGGTGGCGCCCGCCGAATTGCCGAAGGAACTGCACTGGTTCAAGTGGGAAGCATATTCGACCTGGCTGTCCGGTTTCGCGCTGCTCACCATTGCCTATTATTTCAATGCCCAGGCCATGATGATCGACAAAGCCGTGGCGGATATTTCCAGCGGCCAGGCCATCGGCATCGGCATCGCCACGCTCGTCATCGGCTGGACCGTGTACGACCTGCTGTGCCGTTCCCCGCTGGCCAAACATGAACTGTGGTTCGGCGTGACGGTGTTCGCGCTGATCGTCGGTGCCGCCTACGTGCTCACGCATGTGTTGAGCGGACGCGCCGCCTATATCCACGTGGGTGCCATGATCGGCACCATCATGGTGGCCAATGTGCTGATGCTGATCATTCCCGGCCAGCGCAAGATGGTCGAAGCCATGGCGGCTGGCAAGCTGCCCGATCCCAAGCACGGCTTGAAGGCCAAGCAGCGCAGTGTGCATAACAATTATTTTACCTTGCCCGTGCTGTTCATCATGATCAGCAACCACTACGCGATGACCTACCGCAACGATCACGCCTGGCTGGTGCTGGCGCTGATCATGGCGGCCGGCGTCTTCATTCGCCACTTCTTCAACCTGCGCCACAAGGGCAGGGTGGAGTGGCGCTACCCGGCCATCGGCGTGGCTTTGCTGGTGGCCGTGGCCGTGGCCATCGCGCCGAAAGCGCCCGTGGCGGCGGCACCTGCGTTGAACCCTGCCGCGCAATTCAAGAGCGTGCATGCCATCATCGCCCAGCGCTGCGCCACCTGCCATTCGGCCCAGCCCACGCAACCGGGTTTCGCCACGGCGCCGGCCGGCATGATGCTGGATAATGAAACGGAAATCCGCCAGCATGCGGCGCAAATCTACAAGCAGGCCATCGAGCTTAAAGCCATGCCGATCGGCAACCTGACCAATATGACGGAGGCCGAGCGCAGCGAATTGGGCGCCTGGCTGCAACAGACCATGCAAGGAGCAAAATGACAACGCACGCGGAACGAATCACGGCCTGGATCGACGAACACTTCGATGAAGAAGTCGCATTTTTACAGAAGGTGGTGCAGCAGCCGACGGATACGCCGCCCGGCAATAACGCGCCGCATGCGGAACTGGTGGCGCAGTTGCTGCAGGCGTATGGCTGGAACGCCGAAAAGCATGCGGTGCCTGCGGACCAGGTGGTGGCATATGGCATGCAAAGCATCACCAACCTGATCTTGCGCCGCCCGTATGCTGCCGGCGGGCCGACCGTGGCCCTGAATGCGCATGGCGACGTGGTGCCACCCGGCGACAACTGGACGTTTCCGCCGTATGGCGGCCAGATCGACGGTGGTTACATGTATGGCCGAGCGACGGCCGTCTCGAAAGGTGATTTCGCCACCTATGTGTTTGCCGCGCGCGCGCTGGAGGCACTGGGCATTCCGCTAAAAGGCCAGCTGGAACTGCATTTTACCTACGACGAGGAATTCGGCGGTTTGCTGGGGCCGGGCTGGCTGCTGGAACAGCAACTGACGAAGCCCGATTTCGTCATCGCCGCCGGTTTCAGCTATGGCATCGTCACGGCGCACAACGCCTGCCTGCAGCTGGAAATCACCGTGCACGGCAAGTCGGGCCACGGCTCCATGCCGGAGACGGGGCATGACGCCCTGCAGGCGGCCAACAAGATCCTCAACGCCATCTACGGCCAGTTGCCGGAGCTGAAAAAGATTAAATCCAAGGTGGCCGGCATCGACTCGCCCACCATGCTGGTGGGCCGCATCGATGGCGGCACGAATACCAATGTGGTGCCGGGCAAGGTCGTCATGAAGATGGACCGCCGCATGATTCCGGAAGAAGATCCGGTGGCGGTGGAGGCGCAGGTGCGCGCGCTGATCGAAGACGCCGTGCGCGGCGAGCCTGGCATCCGCATCGAGATTCGCCGCCTGCTGTTGTCGCACGCGCTGCGGCCCTTGCCCGGTTCCGAGCAGCTGGTCGGCAGTCTGCAGAAAAACGCGCAAGCCATCCTCGGCGAAACGATTCCCGCCGTCGGCACGCCCCTGTATGCGGATGCGCGCCTGTATGGCGAACGGGGCATCCCGGCCGTGCTGTATGGCGCCGGTCCGCGCACGGTGCCCGAATCGAATGCGAAGAAGGCCGATGAACGCCTGGCGCTCGATGATTTGCGCAAGGCCAGCAAGATCGTCGCCCTGACCCTGCTGGACTTCCTGGGGCAGACGTAGGGCAGGAATTAAGGCAAGGAATAGGGCAGAGCGCTTTGGCTTACAATGGGGCGGACATTCAACTTGTGAAGAAGAGCCCCATTGAATACCCGTTTTCTCGAAGCGTTTGTCTGGGCTGCGCGGCTGGGCAGCTTCCGCACGGCGGCTGACAAGCTGCACATCACGCAAGCTGCCATTTCGAACCGCATCGCCTCGCTGGAGCAGGATTTCGGCACGCGTCTGTTTGACCGCGACGCGCGTGAAATCCGCCTGACTTTCGCCGGGCGCAACCTGCTCGTGTACGCCGAACGCATGCTGGAACTGTGCCGCGACATGTATGCGGCCAATTCCTCGCCCGCGCAGATCACGGGTGAGGTGCGCATCGGCGTCATCGAAACCATCGTGCATACCTGGCTGATTCCCTTCCTGCAGCGGGTGCAGGAACGCTATCCGGGCATCGAGATTCAATTGACCTCCGAATCGACGCGTCGCCTGCACGAACAGCTGCAGCAGGGCGAGCTCGATATCGCGCTGCAGACGGACATGCTGACGGGCGACCATATCCGCAGCACGGGCAGCGGCGCCATCGCCATGGGCTGGGCGGGCAGAAAGGCCGACTGGCCCGATACGGGCACGCCGTTCACGGTGGCGCAACTGGCGCAGCACCCGATCATCACCATGAACCGTGGCTCGCAGCCGCATTCCGCATTGAAGGCGCTGTGCCAGGATGAGGGCGTGCAGCTGGGGCGCGTGCATTGCGTCAGCTCGATTTCCGCCATCGTGCGCCTGGTAAAGGCCGGCTTCGGCATCGCCGTGCTGCCGCTGGCGCCCCTGCGTGAGGAAATCGAGCAGGGCAACATCGCCCTGATTCCCTGCGCCAGCGCCCTGGCGCCGCAGCGCATCGTCATCAGCTACAGCGAAGACATCACCACGGAAGCGATCCAGCTGGTGGCGATGCTGGCGTGCGAAGAGGCGGCCAGGTTTACCCTGAGTTTGGGCGAGGAATATGGCGCCGGTGCGCGAGCGTGACAATTAAGTTGCTGTTATAAGTTGCTGCCACCGCGGCGACCCACAAGAAAAACTTATCAGTCGCGTTCAGAATAACCCGTTTGCCAAGTGATGGCGTGCCACCTATTCTGGGTTGGCACACCACCCATAACGCAGAACGGAACCATCATGACGACGTCCCCCACCTTGCCAGGCATCCTGTTTGTCTGGACCAGCGCCGACCCGGAACACGAACGCGATTTCAACCGCTGGTATGACCGCGAACATGTGGAAGAGCGCGTGCGCATTCCCGGCTTTGTCAGCGGCACGCGCTACCAGAGCGTGCGCGGTTCCCGCAAATACCTGGGCCTGTACCGCACCGTGTCGCTCGCCGCCTTCCAGACTCCCGACTACTTCAAGGCCTTCGGCCAGCAGACCCCATGGTCGGTGACGAATTTGCAGCGCATGGTGGACCCGATGCGCCGCGTTTGCGCCATCGAGGCGGAAACGGGCATGGGCACGGGCGCCTGGCTGGCCGTGCTGCGCCTGGGCGCGCCAGCCATCGGCCAGGACGCGCAAGCCGTGGCCGCCATGGCCACGCTGGGGGCGACATTGCTGCAGATCGACGGCGTCATTGCCACACGCTTGCTCACGCCAGACGCCAATCTGTCCGGCCCCCTGCCGGCGGAGCAGAAGGAGGGCCGCGTGCTCGATCCGATTTTCCTGATCGACGCGTCGTCGGAAAGCGCCGCCATGGCGGCCGCCGATGCGGCCAGCGCGGCGCTGGGCCTCGACGGTGAACAGGCGGCCATCCTGCAGCTGTCCTGGCAACTGCGCGAGGCTGACTTGCACGCCGCCTGACGCGTCCGCGCGCATCTTGCCGGCACTGATAACACGAGACACGGGCCACGGCGCAGGGCAAAGCATCCTGCGGCGGACCTGCAATAAAACTGACGAGAGAGGTAGGCAATGAGCACATATACAACGGCAAACGCTGCGCATCCGGCGGCCCAAGCTCCGGGCGAGAAGGCCACGACGGCCAAGACGGGCCGCCTGGCCACGGCCAGCATGGTCGGCACGACCCTGGAATGGTATGACTTCACCGTCTACAACACCATGGCCGCGCTGATCTTCAATCATCTGTTCTTTCCCTCATTCGACCCGCTGACGGGCACCATCCTGGCCTTTTCCACGTATGCCGTAGGCTATATCTCGCGCCCCATCGGCGGGGTGATCTTCGGTCACCTGGGCGACAAGCTGGGACGCCGCTGGGTACTCGTCGTGACCCTGATGCTGATGGGGGTGACGACGGGCCTGATGGGCCTCTTGCCCACCTACGCGACGGCCGGCATCTGGAGTCCCATCCTGCTGGTGGCGCTGCGCTTCGTGCAGGGCATCGCGCTCGGTGGCGAATGGGCGGGCGCCGTGCTGATCTCCGTCGAACACGGCGCGCCGGACAAGCGGGGACGCAACGCTTCGTGGACGCAGGTGGGACCGTCGTTCGGCACCTTGCTGGCGACGGGCTGCATCGGCCTGATCACCTATCTGCTGCCGCATGAAGCCTTCATGGACTGGGGCTGGCGCATGCCATTCATCGCCAGCCTGCTGCTGGTGGCCTTCGGCATGTGGATACGCAGCGGCATCGAGGAAACCCCGCTGTTCAAGGAACTTGACCAGCAGGATGCGAAGGCGGAAGCGCCGATCGGCGACGTGCTGCGCATCTACTGGCGCCGCCTGCTGATCGCCGGCGGCGTGCGCATCGGCTCGGACGTGCTGTATGCGCTGGTGGTGGTATTCACCCTGACGTATGTGACGACGGTGCTGCACCTGTCGTCGACCCTGGCGCTAACCGCTATCATGATCGGCACGGCCTGCAATGCGCTGTCGGTGCCCGTGTTTGGCGCCCTGTCGGACAAGATCGGCCGCCGTCCCGTGTATGCGCTGGGCGCCATCCTCGGCCTGGTGTGGGCGTTTGCCTTCTTCACCTTGTTGGATACGGCCAGCCCCGCCGCCATCGTCACGGCGGTTGTCGTGGGCCTGCTCATCCACGCCATCATGTATGGCCCGCAAGCGGCCTTCGTCATCGAGCAATTCCCTACCAAGGTGCGCTATGCGGGGTCTTCGCTGGCCTACACCCTGGCTGGTGTCATCGGCGGCGGCTTCGCGCCCCTCGTCATCGCCAGCCTGTATCGCTCATACAACAGCACCATGGCCGTCTCGCTGTATGTGGCGGCGGCCTTGCTGATCACCGGCGCCGCCGTCTTCGCGGCCAGAGAAACGGGCCGCGGCCCTCTTGAGGAATAACATCATGACGACATTAAGTTTTCAACTGGCAGGCCACGGCCCCGTCACCTTCGACATCGAGCACCTGATCATCGCCGGCTGGACGGGCCGCGACATGGCCATGGTCGAGCACCATAT
This sequence comes from Janthinobacterium salmonicoloratum, assembly GCF_051380845.1. Lineage (NCBI taxonomy): Bacteria > Pseudomonadati > Pseudomonadota > Betaproteobacteria > Burkholderiales > Oxalobacteraceae > Janthinobacterium > Janthinobacterium salmonicoloratum. The sequence continues at coordinate 60,723 of NZ_JBNYXV010000010.1, forward strand.
CGCCGAACTGGAAGCCATCGGCGTGGCGCGCCCCCAAAATGTGCCGACGTTCTACCGCGTGGCGGCAGCGCTGCTGTCGAGCGATGCCGCCATCGAAGTACCGGGCCGCGATTCCTCGGGCGAAGCGGAATTTGTGCTGTTTTCCACGCAATATGGCCTGCTGGTGGGGATCGGTTCCGACCATACGGACCGCAAGGTGGAAAGCTATGGCGTGACAGTGTCCAAGCAGATGTGCGGCAAGCCCGTGGGCGATACCTTGTGGCGCTATGCTGACGTGGCCGGCCACTGGGACCAGTTGCAGATGCGCTCGTGGCGCGAACGGGCCGGCGTGCCCGCCCTGTACCAGGACGGCCCCGTGACGCGCATGCTGTCGCCGGAAGACCTGATTCAGCGCTACACGGGGCAGGCGACCCTGCCCGTGGGCAGCGCCATGTTCTGCGGCACGCAGCCGATCATCGGCGAGATGGGCCATGGCGACGCCTTTGAGCTGGAGCTGTATGATCCTGCCTTGCAGCGCCGCCTGCAGCACCGCTATGCCGTGCAAACCCTGCCCGTGGAAGGATAAGAGAATGACCGAGTTGACCAAGACCATTCGCGAACTGGCGGCCGACCTGGCTGCTGGCCGCATCACCAGCGTGCAGCTGACAGAGCAGATGCTGGCGCGCGCCGAGGCGCACCGGGCGCAGGGCGGCCATGCTTATGTCAGCCTCGACGGTGAACAGGCGCTGGCCGAGGCACGCGCCAGCGATGCGGCGCGCGCGGCCGGTATCGTTGCCTCGCCCCTGGCCGGCGTGCCCATCTCGATCAAGGACCTGTTCGACGTCAGGGGGCAGGTCAGCAGCGGCGCCTCGCTGGCGCTGGCCGACGCGCCGCCCGCCGTGGCCGATGCGGGCGCCGTGGCGCGCCTGCGCGCGGCCGGCGCCATCCTGCTGGGACGCACCAACATGAGCGAGTTCGCATTTTCCGGCCTGGGCTTGAATCCTCATTACGGCACGCCGCGCAATCCGCACGACCGCGCGCGCGTGGCTGGCGGTTCCACCTCGGGCGGTGCCGTGACGGTGGCGTTGACGATGGCGGCCGGCGCGCTGGGCACGGACACGGGCGGCTCGATCCGCATCCCGTCCGCCTTTTGCGGCCTGACGGGCTTCAAGCCGACGGCGGCTTCCGTGTCGCTGGCCGGCACGGTGCCCCTGTCGCGCTCCCTCGACTCGGCCGGGCCCATCGCGCACAGCGTCGATTGCTGCGCCATTTTGTACGCAGCGCTGTCGGGCCATGACATCGGCGCGCAGGCGCCAGCACTGAAAGGTTTGCGCTTCGGATTTACCCTTGACTACGTCGGTACGCACGTGGCGCCGCAGGTGCAGCAGGCTTTTGACGCCGCACTGGACAAGCTGCGGCAAGCCGGCGCGCAGGTGGAACAGTTTGATTTCCCCGAATTGCTGGAACTGCCGACGATTAATGGTGGCGGCGGCCTGGTGGCGGCGGAAGCCTGGCACTGGCACAGGGTGCTGCTTGAAGAAAAGGGCGCGCAGTACGACCAGCGCGTGGCGGCGCGCATTCGCCGCGGCCAGCAGCAAGGCGCGGCCGACTACATCGACTTGCTCGATGCGCGTGCGCGCCTGATCGCCATCGCCCGGCGGCGCCTGGCGCCATTCGATGCCTGGCTGATGCCCAGCGTGGCTATTCTGGCGCCGGAAGTCGCGCCCCTGGATGCGGACGACGCCACTTTTTTTGCCACGAATGGCCTGGTGTTGCGTAACGCCAGCGTGATCAACTTCCTCGACGGCTGCGCGCTGTCGCTGCCTTGCCATGCCGAGGGCGAACTGCCGGTGGGGTTGGGCATTTGCGGTCTGGCTGGCGCGGATGAAAGAGTGCTGCAAATTGGCCGGGCGGTCGAGACATTGTTAGGCGCACAACAATAAATAGTGCTGAGGTGCAGGAAAATGCCAACTCTGTAATATGATGGCTGGCATTGACATGGGATAGTCGCGCTTCGGGCGCTGGCAAACTTCACACTGTGCACCGATACAACCTGATTAGCTGTCATGACTGCGGCGTGCTGTACCGCAAACGTCCGCTGCGTCCACGCGAAAAGGCGCGCTGCATCCGTTGCCGCTCGGTGCTGTACCGGGGCGCCCACGCGCGTGGCGCATCGGCGGAATTGACCAAGGTGGTGGCGCTGACCCTGGGCGCCGCCTTGGTCTTCCTGATCGCCCAGTTTTTCCCCATCGTCGAACTCGACGTCAATGGCCTCACTTCCAGCGCCACCTTGCTTGGTTCCATCCGCGTGCTGTGGTCCGAGCAGATGCACATCGTGGCGACGATGGTCTTCCTGTTTACCATTCTCTTTCCCGCCATCGAACTCGGTTCGCTGCTGTATGTGGCGCTGGGTTTGCGCGGCGGCGTCAAGGTGCCGGGTTTCAACCGCGTGCTGCGCGCCGTGCAGACGGCGCGCGAATGGGGCATGACGGAGGTGCTGATGATCGGCATCCTGATCACCGTCGTCAAGATGACCAGCCTGGCCACGGTGTTGCCGCAACCGGGGCTGTTCGCGTTTGGCGCGCTGACCCTGATGCTGGCCATCGTCGTTTCGTTCGACCCGAAGGCCCTGTGGAACCTGGGTGACGACCTGACCCGGCAAGCGCTGCCCGGCATCCGCTACAAGGCCTTCGCACCGGGCGAGAAGGTGTTACCCTGCCATGCCTGCGGCCTGGTGGCGCCGCCCCTGGGCAAGGGCAGGCACCTGGCTTGCGTGCGCTGCGGCACGGCCCTGCACGTGCGCAAGCCGGACAGCATCAACCGCACCTGGGCCTTGCTGATCGCCGCCATGATCCTCTACATTCCCGCCAACCTGCTGCCCGTGATGGTGACGTATTCCTTGTTTGGCGCACAAAACGACACCATCATGAGCGGCGTCGTGCTGTTCTGGACCAGCGGCTCGAAGGGCCTGGCCATCATCATTTTCATCGCCAGCGTGGTCGTGCCCATGCTCAAGCTGGGCGTGCTGGCGCTGCTGGCCTTCACCGCGCAGCGGCGTTCGCGCTGGCGGCCGCGCCAGCGCACCATTTTGTACCGCATGGTCGAATTCATCGGCCGCTGGTCCATGCTCGACATCTTCGTCGTCACCCTGACGGTGGCGCTGGTGCGCTTCAAGTCGCTGGCCGTGATCACGGCCGGTCCCGGCGCGCTGGCCTTTGGCGCCGTGGTGGTGCTGACCATGCTGGCGGCGATGCAGTTCGACCCGCGCCTGATCTGGGACCCCGTCGACGGGCAGGTGCCTGGCGAGGAAGAACCCGTGGTGGTGACAAATACCGGAAACAATACAGTGATTGGAGAACAGCATGTCTGACAAAGAAGCAGGCGACCTTGCCGAAACGGTTGGCCGTCCATTGCCGGAACCCGATGTGGAACAGGGCAGCCGCTGGCTGCCATCGCTGGTATGGCTTATTCCGCTGCTGGCCGCGCTGATCGGCGCCGGCCTGGCCGCCAAGTCCATCCTCGACCAGGGCCCCACGGTGACGGTCAGCTTCAAGAGCGCCGAAGGCCTGGAGCCGGGCAAGACCAAGGTCAAGTACAAGGATGTCGACATCGGCCAGGTGCGCGCCATCACCCTGGGCGACGACTTGACCAAGGTGCTGGTGACGATCGACATGAGTAAGGAAGCGCGGCGCTTCGCCACCGCCGATTCGCGCTTCTGGGTAGTGCGCCCGCAAATCGGCGCTAGCGGCGTGACGGGCCTGGGCACCTTGCTGTCGGGCGCCTACATCGGCGTCGATACGGGCAAGTCGGAGCAGAAGAAGGACAACTTCGTCGGCATGGAAAATCCGCCCGCTGTGGCGGGCGACCAGAAGGGCAAGCTGTACACCCTGCATGCGGACAGCCTCGGCTCCGTAGATGTGGGTTCGCCCCTGTTCTTCCACCGCCTGCGGGTGGGCAAGGTGGTCAGTTTCGCGCTGGACAAGGATGGCAACGGCATCACCATGTCGGTGTTCGTGAACGCGCCGTATGACCAGTTTGTCGGCAAGAATGCGCGCTGGTGGCATGCCAGCGGCGTCGATGTGCGCCTCGATTCCAACGGCTTCAAACTGAACACGCAGTCGCTGGCCGCCATGCTGGTGGGCGGTATCGCCTTCGAGGCGGAAAATGGCCGCAAGCCGGAAGACCCGGCGCCGGCTGGCACCACTTACCGGCTGGCGGCCGACGAGGCCAGCGCCATGCGCGAGCCCGATGGTGAGGCCATTACCACCGTATTCTATTTCGACCAGTCCCTGCGTGGCTTGCAGCCCGGCGCCACGGTGGACTTCCGCGGCATCGTGCTGGGCGAAGTGCGCTCGGTGGGTATCGAATTCGACCCCGTGAAGAAGAACTTCCGCATGCCGGTCACCGTCAATCTGTATCCGGCCCGCCTGGGCATGCGCTTCAAGGCGGCCGTCGACGATGCGGAAGGCTCGGCCGGCCACCAGGTGCTCGAACGCATGGTCAGCCGCGGTTTGCGCGCCCAGCTGCGCACTGGCAACCTGCTCACCAGCCAGCTGTACATCGCGCTGGACTTCTTCCCGAAAGCACCGAAGGTGGCGCTGGACTTGAACAGGTATCCGCTGGAAGTGCCGACCGTGCCCAATACCCTCGATGAATTGCAGACGCAGATCGCCAGCATTGCCCGCAAGCTCGATCAGGTGCCATACGCGGAGATCGGCAACAACCTGAACGCCACCATCAAGCAGGCCAATACCCTGTTCAAGCAGCTCGATGGCCAGGTGGTGCCGGAAATGCGCGATACCCTGACGGCGGCGAAACAGACCTTCGGCACGGCCGAACAGGTGCTGCAAAAGGATTCGCCGCTGCAGTCGGACGTGCGCCAGGCCTTGCAGCAACTGACGCAAACCCTGCAATCGCTGAACGCGCTGTCGGATTACCTGGAGCGTCACCCAGAGTCCCTGATCCGCGGTAAAAAAGGAGATGAAAAAAAATGAGGAAGCCAATTTTTGCGCTATTGATGGCAGCCAGCCTGCTGTGCGCCTGCTCCACGCCCCAGCCCGAGCATTTTTATACGCTCAGCGGCGGCGCCGACGCGCAGCCGGCCAAACCCGTGAAATACTATGTCGAGGTGCTGGCCGTCAGCGTGCCGCAGCAGGTGAGCCGCAACCAGTTTGTCGTGACGGCGCCATCGGGCCGCATCGAATTGCTGGAGCAGCAGCGCTGGGCGGGGCCGCTGGCCGGCGAGATCGGACAGGCCCTGTCGACGGCCGTGACGAACGACCTGGGCGCAATCGATGTGTTCCGCACGCCGCACCCGGACAACCTGCCCGTGTACCGCATCAGCACCAATGTGCAGCGCTTTGAATCGGTGATGGGCCAGTATGCGCTGATCGATGCCGTGTGGAGCGTGCGCCAGCTGGCCAGCAGCAAGGTAGTCACTTGCCGTACGATAGCCAATGAAAAGGTGGGCGCGGGCTATGATGAACTGGTGCTCGGTCATCGCCGCGCCGTGAACCGCATCGCCGCTGATGCGGCGAGCGTGGTGCGCGCTTTTGACAACGGCAACGCCGCCTGCCCGGCCGCCTGAGCCGCTTTCCGCTACCCAGTCCCGTCGGCCGCTGGTAAAATGCGGCCATGGGAATGACCTTGTTCACGCGCCGCTTTGCCGCCTGGATCGCCTGTTTTGCGATCCTGCTGGCGGCGCTCGCGCCGTCGATTTCCCAGGCCGTCGCCAACGCCAAGCAGGAGTCTGGCTCCGGCTGGGCTGAAATCTGCTCGGTGGCCGGCATCCGATTCGTCCAGGTCGATGACGGCGCCGCCGACGGCAAGTCCGGCGGCAAGGCCATGCAGATGGAGCATTGCGCCTTCTGTTCCACGCATGCGGGTTCCGTCGGCTTGCCGCCGACCAGTCCCGTGCTGCCGCTGCCCGTCGCCAGCGGCACGGCCATTTTTCCGGCCCTGTACTACCAGTCCCCGTCACCTCTGTTCATCTGGTCCACCGCGCAATCGCGCGCGCCGCCCGCCCTCGTCTAAGTTTTTGCATTTTCAATGTTGGCGCTGTCCACCTTGCGGTGTGACGTGCCGCATCCGCACACTTATACGAGAATCACATGAACAAGAAATTATTGGTGCTGGCCGTCGCCATCACCCTGGCTTACCCTTGCGCGCAGGCGCAGCAACTTGACCAAACTGATCACGCCATCGACACCGTCGTCGTTTCCGGCTCACGCGCGCAATCGTGGCTGTCCGAGACGCCGCAGGCCATCGGCGTCGTCAATGCCAAAACCCTGGAACGCGACAAGCCCAAGACCATGGGCGATATCCTCAACCGCATCGCCGGCGTGTACTGGAATGACCTGGGCAACGAGCAGCACAGCATGAGCATACGCCAGCCCATCGGCACGAATGCCGTCTACCAGTACCTGGAAGACGGCATTCCCATCCGCCCGCTGGGTGTCTTCAACCATAACTCGCTTAACGAGATGAACATGGCGGGGGCCAGCGGCGTGGAAGTGGTGAAGGGCGCGGCGTCCTCGCTGTACGGCAGCAATGCCGTGGGCGGCGCCGTCAATTTCCTCACTGCCGGCGCCAGTGCGACGCCGACTGCCAAGGTCGGCGTGCGGCGCGATAACGTGGGCGGCTACACCCGCTATGACACCTCCGCCAGCGATACCTGGGGGCCGCTGGGACTGCGCTTTTCCCATTACAGTTCGCGCCGCTCGCGCGACAACTGGCAAGAATACAGCTACGGCGACAAGGATTCGTTTTCGCTGCGCGCCGACTATGCGCTCAGCCCCACCTCGCAGCTGCGTGCCACCCTCGTGCACACGGATCTCGATGCGGCCATGACGGGCAGCCTGTTTGAAGACGATTACCGCAATGCCCCGGGCAAGAGCCTGAATACTTTCACATACCGCAAGGACAAGACCACGCGCATGAACCTGGCGTGGGAGGGCGCGACGACGGCCAATGGCACGAGCACCATCACCGTGTTTACGCGCAAGAACGACCATGGGCAGATTCCCGCGTATTCCATAGGCAGTTGCGCGGGTCTGCTGTGCAAGGGCGTCATCAATAACAACCACGTCGATTCGCTGGGCCTGGACGTGAAGCACCAGCAGGAATTCGCCTGGCTGCGTTCGCGCTTGATCGCCGGTGTCTACGTGGACAAGAGCGACAATCCCTTTGTCAGCGGCAACCTGTCCATCGTGCGCGATGCCGCCACGGGCCGCTACCTGCGCTATACCCTGGCCAATGCGAGCAATCCGCAGGGCGTGCGCGACTACCAGACGGACATTCTGAACACGGCCGTTTTCGCGCAATGGGAATTCTCTCCGTTGGCGGGCACGCGCGTGGTGCTGGGCGGCCGTTCGGACGCCATCCGCTACGATTACCATAACAAGCTGGCGCCCGGCGGCAGTGTCAATTATGGCGCGCCCGACGAGTCGCGCAGTTTTTCGCACGTGAGCCCGAAGCTGGGCGCCACCTACGCCCTCGGTCATGCTGGCAGCGTGTATGCAAACGTCAGCCAGGGCTTCACACCGCCGGAAGTGAGCCAGCTATATGGCAAGACGGGCATCGCCGACCTGCAGCCGTCCGTCTACAACAACTATGAACTGGGCTTGCGCTGGGCCTTTTTGCAGGGCCGCTTGAAACTCGACACGGCCCTGTACCGGCTCGATGGACGCGACACCATCGTCAGCTACACGCTCTCGCCGGGCAACAGCGAAAACCGCAATGCGGGACGCACGCGCAGCGAAGGTTTGGAGCTGGGCCTGAACTACGACAGTGGCCCGTTCGACGCGCGCTTCGCCACGGCCATCGCGCGCCACCGCTACCTGCGCTACCAGCTTTCCAGTACCCTCGATTACAGCGGCCGCGCCATGCCGCAGGCGCCGCGCGACATCACCTCGATCGAGATCGGCTACAAGCCCGTGGCCGGCGCGCGTATCGCGCTCGAAGCCGTGCACCAGGGGCGCTACTGGATGAACAATGCCAACACGGTGGAGTACAAGGGCCACGCCTTGCTGAACCTGCGCGCTAGCTACCAAATCGCGCGCGGGCTGGAAGCGTGGGCGCAGGTGCGCAACCTGGCCGATAAACGCTATGCCGATTCGGCCAGCAGCAGTTATGCGGGCGTGGGCAGCTACGCGCCGAACAGCCAGAACCAGTACACGCCCGGTGCGCCGCGCAGCGTGATGCTGGGCCTGGGCTACACCTTCAACGCACTGTGAGGATGGCCATGGACGATTTCACCTTTCTTGTCGCACGGCGCAAAAGCCTGTACTGGCGCATCCATTTCTGGGCTGCGCTGATCGCCTCGCCGTTTGCCCTGGTGGCCACCCTGACGGGCATTTTGTATGTATTCACGCCGCAGATCGAGGCAAGGCTGTACCAGCATCTCGATCATGTGGCGCCGCAGGCGTCCATGCTGCCGCTGGACGCCGCCGTGGCGGCAGCGGAACGGGCGGCGCCGCGCGGCTGGGCAGTGCAGCACGTGGTGCCGCCGTTTCAACAGGACGACGCGGTGCAGGTGGCGTTCGCGCCGCCCGGCGGTGCACAGGATGAACATGCGGGCCATGGCGGGCATGCCGCGCCGGTCACGCCAGCCAGGCCGAAGTTCGGCCTGCCCGCGCAGGCCATCATCGTGTATGTGAATCCCTATGACGCGCGCGTGCTGGGCAGCCTTGCCAGCAGTGAACGCTTCGGCAACTGGGCGAAAAAGCTGCATTCGCGCCTGCTGCAAAACGATGGCTGGCGCTGGATGATCGAGCTGGCCGCCAGCTGGCTGATGGTGATGCTGGTGACGGGCGTGATCCTGTGGTGGCCGCGCGGTGCGCAATCGGGCTTGCCGAAGCGGGGTGCGCGGGGCCGCAATGGCTGGCGCCAGTGGCATGCTTTTCTCGGCGTGGCGCTGGGCATCGTCAGCATCGTCATCCTGACGACGGGGCTGACGTGGAGCCAGCAGGCGGGCGGGCGCATACGCACGCTGCGCGACGTCAGCGGGCAGGCGCCGCCGCCCGTGCCGCGCGGCCTGCACTCAAGCGAGGAGGGCGCGCCGCTCGACTGGCAGGATGCCTGGCGGGTGGCGCGCAGCCACGCGCCCGCCATCGCCTTGCAGCTGACGGCGCCGGCCAGCCAGGACGATGTGTGGCGCGCCACCATGGCCGACCGCAGCCAGCCCACCTTGCGCTTCGACCTGCAATTCGATGCCTATAGCGGCAAGCCCCTGTATTACGCGGGCTGGGAGGCGCAGACAGCGTTCGGCAAAGCTACCGCCATCGGCATTCCATTTCATCGCGGTGAATTCGGCTGGTGGAACCAGGCCTTGCTGCTGCTGTTTGGTGCCAGCGTGCTGTTCTCGCTGGTGTCGGGCTGGGTGATGTTTTTCAAGCGGCGCTTGCCTGGCTCGCTGGGTTTGCCCAAGCTGCTGCCGGGCGCCTGGACCTCGCCTTCCGCGCTGGCCTGGCTGGTGGCGGCCGGCATGTGCGCGCTGATGCCGCTGCTGCTCGTTTCTGGCTGTATGCTGATGCTGCTCGAGCTGCTCCTGGCGCGCTATGGCCGTCGGCGCTGGGTTGGGTGATGACGTGGCGCATGGCTAGTCGCTTGCTGGGCTAGAATGAAAGGGCGCGGCCAGGCTCGTTGCCATGGGCCGCCCCTTTGCATAGGCTGAACCATGTTATTCATCGACTTTCCCGCCTTGTCCGCACTGGCCGCCGCGTCGGCGCTGGTGACAAAAAAATGCAGCTGCTGCGCCGTCCCGCTGGACGCCTGGCAACGACTGCCCACTTCGCTGGAGCTGGACCGCTTTGAGGAAATCGGTACCCTGCGCGAAGATCCGTACGAGGAACCGACGTTTGCCGAGTACCACCCGCACGGCACGCGTTACGACAGCGCGGAGGCGCCCATCGCGCCGCGCTACTATCCCGCCAACCTGAGCCAGGTGGCCCGCTGCCTGAACTGCGGCCGCCACTATCTGCGCTACAACGAGGCGGGCGGTTATTTCACGGAACTGCGCATCCGCGCGCTGCGCCCGGCATTGCTGGCCGACGCGCCGCTATAGGCGGTGAGCGCTATAGGCTTTCCTTGACGTGCGCGATGCCGTGTTCATCGTAGATCGAGTACACGGCAGCGAGGAGGTTGTCCAGTTCCGGCGAGCGGTCCATATGCCGCATGCTGAATAAAATGGGCGAGAACGCATGCTTGTCGTCCAGCTTGCGGTACACGACGTTCCGGTGATGCATGGCTTGCACGCTTTCCGGCACGATGGAAATACCCTGGCCGGCCGCCACCAGTCCCATGGAAATCTGCAGTTCGCGCACTTCCGTGACGGGGCCGGGCGTGACATTGCCTTCGCTGAACATGCTCAGCACCTGGTCGGCAAAGCTGGGGCGGGGCGCTTTCGGATACACGAGCAGGGTTTCGTGCACCAGGTCGGTCAGGCGCAATCCGCCTTCCCCCTTGGCCAGCCGGTGGCCGGGCGGCAGGGCGACCACCAGCCGCTCCTCGCGCAGCAGGATGCGGCGGATGCTGGGGTCTTCGCTTTTCAGGCGCCCGAAACCTACGTCGATGCGGCCTTCCTTCAGGGCCTTGAGCTGCTGCACCGTCGTCATTTCATGCAAGGTCACGTCGACTTCGGGATGGCGTTCGCAATAGCGGTGCACGATGTCGGGCAATTCCCCATACAGGGTCGAGGCGACGAAGCCGATCGACAGGGTGCGTTCCAGTTTCCCCACGCGCTGCGTCATCGCCTGCAGGTCGCGCACCTGGTCGAGCAGAGGCCGCGCATGGGCGAGGAAAAACTCGCCCGCTTCCGTCAGCCGCAGGGGCCGCGACCCCTTTTCGATCAGCGCGACGCCCAGGGTTTCTTCCAGTTGCTGCATCTGCCGGCTGAGCGGCGGCTGCGCGATGTGCAAGCGCGCGGCGGCCCGCGTGAAGTTCCTTTCCTCTGCGACCGCGATGAAGTAGCGCAAGTGCCGTAATTCCATCTTCATACCTTTCAGGTATAGGTTTGATACCAACTCGGTGTTGGACTTGGGGACATTCGGGGAATATGGTGTCATCACTCCACAGAATTATACGGAATAAATATGATTCAAAATATCGAGACCTACCTGGTCGATGTGCCAACCATCCGTCCCCACAGGTTGTCCGTCGCCACCATGAATACGCAGACCCTGGTGCTGGTGCGGCTGCGCTGCGCCGATGGCATCACCGGCTGGGGCGAAGCGACCACCATCGGCGGCTTGAGCTATGGCGGCGAAAGCCCGGAAAGCATCAAGACGAATATCGATACCTATATCGCACCGCTGCTGGTCGGCATGGAAGCGAGCGAGGTCGCCAAGGCGATGGCCAAGGTACGCAAGGTCATCCAGGGTAACCGTTTCGCCAAATGTGCGATCGAAACGGCGCTGCTGGACGCCCAGGCGCGCCGCCTGAACGTGCCGCTGTCGGAATTGCTGGGCGGCCGCGTGCGCGATGCGCTGCCTGTGGCCTGGGTGCTGGCCAGCGGCGACACCGCGCGCGATATCGCCGAAGGGGAAAAAATGCTGGACTTGCGCCGCCACCGCATCTTCAAGCTGAAGATCGGCCTGCGTGACGTGATGGACGACGTGGCCCACGTGCTGGAGATCAAGCGGGCGCTGGGCGAACGTGCCAGCGTGCGCGTCGATGTCAACCAGGCCTGGAGTGAGACGGACGCCGTGCGCGGCATCGCCGCGCTGGAAGCGGGCGGCATCGACCTGATCGAGCAGCCGGTCAAGGCGGGCAACCGCGCCGCGCTGGCGCGCCTGAAGCAGCGCTTCGACGTGGCCATCATGGCCGACGAAGCCTTGCACGGCCCCGCCGACGCGCTGGCGCTGGCGCAGGCCGACGCGGCCGACGTGTATGCGGTGAAAATCACCCAGTCGGGCGGCTTGCTGCCCGCGCTGGAAGTGGCCACCGTGGCGCGCCTGGCCGGCGTGGGCCTGTACGGCGGCACCATGCTTGAAGGCGGCGTCGGCACGGCCGCCACGGCCCACGTGTGCTCCACGTTTGCCGAACTGGCCTGGGGCACGGAGCTGTTCGGGCCCTTGCTGCTGACGCAGGAAGTCTTGCGCGAGCCGCTCGTGTACCGCGACTTCATGCTGCAAGTGCCGACTGGCCCGGGCCTGGGCGTCGAGATCGATATGGACAAGCTGCGTGCCATGCAGCGTCAATAAGGGAGAAACCATGTTATTCCATGTACGCATGAACGTGAACCTGCCTTTGAGCATGCCCGCAGAACAGGCGGCACAGCTGAAGCAGACGGAAAAGGAATTAGCCCAGCGCCTGCAGCACGAGGGCAAATGGCGCCACCTGTGGCGCATCGCCGGCCAGTACGCCAACATCAGCGTCTTCGACGTGGACAGCGTGGACGAGCTGCATAATTTGCTGACCTCGCTCCCGCTATTTCCCTACATGCAGATCGACGTGATGCCGCTCTGCCGCCATCCTTCGTCGGTGCGCGACGACGATTCCTGAGGAGACATGCGATGACGCATACAGGCAACGACACTGCCGGGAAAATGTGCGAGGTGGACGGTATCGGCCTGCATTACCGCACGGATGGCGAGCGCAGCAAGCCCTGCCTGGTCCTGTCGAATTCCCTCGGCACGGACCTGTCCATGTGGGATGCGCAAGCGGCCGCGCTGGCCGGTGATTTTTTTGTCGTGCGCTACGACACGCGCGGCCATGGCCAGTCGGCCAGCGGCAGCGCGCCGTTCGGCATCGAGCGACTGGGTCTGGACGTGGTGGCGCTGCTCGACCACCTCGATATCGCCCGTGCCGCCTTCTGCGGCATTTCCATGGGCGGCTTGACGGGCCAGTGGCTGGGCATACACCAGCCGCAGCGCTTGACGAAGCTCGTGCTGGCGAATACGGCGGCGCGCATCGGTGGCGCCGCGCCGTGGCAACTGCGGGCGGAGCAAGTGCGCCGCGACGGCATGGCTGCGGTGGCCGAGAGCGCCGCAGTGCGCTGGTTCACGCCGCAGTTTATCGCGCGCGAGGCGGACACCGTGGCGCGCCTGACAAGCACCTTGCGCGGGCAGGATGCCGGCGGCTACGCGGCCTGCTGCGACGTGCTGGCCCAGGCGGACTTGCATGCCTGCGTCGGCACGATAGCCGTGCCCACCCTGATCATCGTGGGCGAGCACGATCCCGTGACGACCATCGACGACGGGCGCTGGCTGCAGCAGCAGATTGCTGGCGCCCGCCTGGCAAGCCTGCCCGCTTCGCATATCTCGAATATCGAAGCGGCGGACTTGTTTACGGCGCAGTTGCGGACCTTTTTATTGTGAGGCTTGCTGTACCGTATCGGTATGGCGGGAATTTGACTTTCCCCTGAGCACCGCCACTGGCTGGTCCGGCACGCGGCAGGGGAAGCTTTCTTGAAAAATAATAATAAGAAAAGCAGACTTGGAGTAGACGGATGGAAAACAGATTGATCATTATCGCCGCGGTCACGGTGGGCTATTTCGCCCTCATGTCCTACATTACCTATAGCGTGCGCAAGCATGCCAACAGCGCCGAGGGCATGACGGCGGGCGGGCGCAACTATCCCGCCTATCTGATCGGCGCGCTGCTGCTGTCGGAATTTATCGGCAGTTCCGTCAGCATCGGCACGGCCCAGAAGGGCTATGAACTGGGCATTTCCGCTGCATGGAATCTGGTGGCGCTGTCGCTGGGCTTCTTGCTGCTGGCCATCGTGCTGGTGAAAAAATACAAGGAAAGCGGGCAGTCGACGATTTCCGGCATCCTGGCGCAAACCTACGGCGAACCCGTGCGCTATGCCGCATCGATACTCACCATCGTCGCGCTGAGCATCGTTGCCGTGGCCCTGTACGCGAGCGGCGGTGCCGTGCTGGCGGCCGTGCTGCACATCAATAAAACCGTGGCGATTTTGCTGGTGGGCGCCATCACCGTGATCTATGTCAGCCTGGGCGGCATGCGCTCGGTCGTGTACACCAATTTCGCCCACTCCATCGTCAAGTACCTGGGCGTGATCCTGGCGCTGGCGTATGCGCTGGAAGCAACGGGCGGCATCGGTGCGCTGCAGGCGCAATTACCGGCCAAGATGTTCAACTGGGTCGAGATCGGCTGGGGCCAGATCATCGCCTGGATGATCGGCGGCATCGGTTCCATCTTTGCCACGCAATACGTGATCCAGGCCCTGGTCAGCACGGACAACCCGGCCGTGGCCAAGCGCGCCTGCTATTACGTATCGTCGCTGATGATTCCGTTCGGCCTGATGGCGGCCCTGATCGGCATGTGCAGCGCCGTGCTGTATCCGGGCATGAAGTCGATCGACGCCTTTCCTACCCTGATCGCCCACATGCCGGCGTTTTCCGCCAGCATCATGATCGTGGGCCTGGCCGGCGCCCTGTTCGGCGGCATTTCCGCAACCACCCTGGCATCGGCCACTCTGGCCATGAAGGATTTTTATGATCCCTGGTACAACAAGGCGAAAAACGACGCGAAATCGCTGATGTTCCTGCGCATCGCCATCGTCGTGGCAGGCTTGCTGCCGCTGGTGCTGGCGCTGTATGCGGAAAAACTGCTGATGATCGCCTTCCTGGGCAAGGCCCTGCGCGCCACCCTGGCCGTGCTGGTGCTGATGGCCTTTTATGCGCCGAAATTCGGCACGCCGCGTGGCGCCTTCGTTGGTGTGATCGTGTCGGTGATCGCCACCATCGGCTGGTTCCTGGCGGGCAATCCGTACGGCGTGGACAGTTCCTACCTGGCGCTGGCCGGTCCGCTGCTGACGATGGGCATCAGCCACCTGTTCAAGCCGGCGCAAGCGCTGGCGAAGCCGGCATCGTCGTCGCGGCTTTAGCTTGCAGCAACCCTCAGACCAGCCCCGTCAGGTAATAGATGGCAATGACGAGGAACACGGCCACCGTCTTGATGACGGTGATGCCGAAAATGTCGCGGTAGGACTGGCGGTGCGTGAGGCCCGTGACGGCCAGCAGGGTGATCACGGCGCCATTGTGCGGCAGGGTGTCCATGCCGCCGCTGGCCATGGCCACCACACGGTGCATGACTTCGAGCGGAATGTGCGCCTGCTGCGCGGCCTGGATAAAACTGTCCGACATGGCGGCCAGCGCGATGCTCATGCCGCCCGAGGCCGAGCCGGTAATGCCGGCCAGGGTCGTCACGGACACGGCCGCATTGACGAGGGGATCGGGCACGCTGCGCAAGGTGTTGCTGACGGCAAGAAAACCGGGCAGAGCCGCGATGACGCCGCCGAAGCCATACTCGGACGCCGTATTCATGGCTGCCAGCAAGGCGCCGCCCACGGCCGCCTTGGTGCCATCGGCAAAGGCGGCGCGGATGCGCCCGAAGGCCGTCACGCACACGAGCAAGATGCCCAGCAACAAGGCGCCTTCCACGGCCCAGATGCCGGTCACGGAGGCTATCGATGTCGACACGGGCGCATGCAAGCCCGGCAGGGCCTCGGCGGTGAGCACGTAACTGTCGCCATACCAGTGGGGAATCAGTTTGGTCAGCGCAAAGTTGGCCACGCCCACCAGCACCAACGGCGCCACCGATAGCAGCGGATGGGGAAGGTCGCCACCGCCGGTCTTGGCCTGTTCCGCTTCCACTCCATAGCCTTCGCCCGTCGCCATGACGGAGCGCCGGCGCCATTCCAGAAAAGCCAGTCCCATGATCACCGTCAGCACGGCGCCGATGGTGCCCAGCCACGGCGCGGCCCAGCCGGTCGTGTTGAAAAAGGTGGTAGGGATGATATTCTGGATTTGCGGCGTGCCGGGCAAGGTATCCATGGTGAAGGAAAACGCGCCCAGGGCGATGGCGCCCGGCATCAGCCGCTTGGGGATATTGCTCTGGCGGTACAGCTCAGCCGCGAACGGATACACGGCAAACACCACCACGAACAGCGATACGCCGCCATAGGTCAGCGCCGCGCAGACTGCAACGATCACGGCATTCGCGCGCGAGCTGCCGATATAACGAATGGCCGCCACGACGATGGACTGGGAAAAGCCGGACAGCTCGATCAGCTTGCCAAACACGGCCCCGAGCAAGAAGACGGGGAAATACAGCTTGATAAAGCCCACCATCTTTTCCATGAAGATACCGCTGAAGACGGCCGGTACGGCGGACGGATCGGTAAGCAGCACGGCGCCCAGCGCAGCGACGGGCGCAAACAGGATCACGCTGTAGCCGCGGTAGGCGGCCAGCATCAGAAAGGCCAGTGCGGCCAGAACTATCAGGAAAGACATCGGTCAGGCCCTTGCGCGAGAAGTGATCAGGATATTAATAATGTAATTAATATCATACTTCTCGGCAACATGCCAACGCGCAGGTCAAGGTGCAAGCAGTTGATGCAGGCACAGGAAGGAAGGGCAAGTCGGGGTGAGAGGATTCGAACCTCCGGCCTCTGCGTCCCGAACGCAGCGCTCTACCGGGCTGAGCCACACCCCGCTTTCCTTCATTACAGCAGATGGCGGAACGGCTTTCAAGCGGCTGCATCAAGGTCTATTTCTTTTCCTGCTGCGCCTTCCTGATCTCCGCTTCGCTGACTTTTTTTGCTGGCGCATGCGTCGCCGGTGAAGTGGGGTTTTTCCGTGTGGCATTGGCTTGGGCCATGACGGCGGCGCAGTCCGTGTCGGGGGCTTTGTCGACGTTGACCAGCGGCAGCAGGGCGGCAAGCGGCGTGACGATGGTCGCCAGCGCCACGGCGGCGCCGGCTTTCAGGGCCAGCGGACCTTTTTGCGGGCCCACGTCCGGGTTTTTGAACGTGCCTTTCGCGTACAGCGGCGTGCGCAGGGTGATGATGCGGGCACCCTTGGTACGGGGGCGCACGTCGAGGTCCAGGGTTTCGGTTGCCAGGTTGACGTTGCCCGTGACATTCACCACGGCCGTGTCCGTGTCGAGCACGAAGCGGCGCACGTTGGCCTGGCCATTCGTCACGGCGAAATCGCTGGCCAGGCAGTTCAGGTGGACTTGCTTGTCGCCAAAGACTTTTACGAAGACGGCATTGGCCAGGTTCAGCCCGGCCAGTTCCAGCATGAACTGGCTGACGGAGCCTTCGCTGACGGTGGCCGCCAGTTCGCCATTTGCGCTGGCCAGCATGGCCGAGACGGAGTTGCCGTGGCCTGTCAGCGCCGCGTCACCATACACTTCGCCGAAGCTGGCTTGCATCGATTGCAGCTTGGGAAACAGTTCGCGAATTTTGAGGTGGCGCGCCGCCACCTTGGCTTGCGCGGCGATGGTCTTTTGGCGGCCATCGAGCGTGATGTTCGAGGTGATGTCGCCGCCAGCCATGCCGAAATTGAGCGGTGTCAGACTCAGCACCTTGTCTTTCATGTGGATGTTGGCGACGATGTCCTTGAGCGGGATATCGTGTGTGCGCATCAGTTTTTTTCCCGTGAATTTCACGTCGGCATCGAGCGCATTCCATTTGGCCGTATTGAACTGTTCCACGGGCAAGGCTTTGTTATCGGGCTGCACGGGCGCCTTGCCGCGCGCCCGTTTCTGCGCATTGCTGTCGGCGCCGATGGTGGGGCCCAGGTCTTCCAGGCGCAATTGCTGCGACGTCACTTCGCCGCGCAGCAAGGGACGGGGTTGGCGCGGCAAGTATTGCAGGGTGCCGGCCAGGTCGCTCTTGCCCACCGTGCCCTTGAAGTTCTGGTAAGTCCAGTTCCAGGTGGCGCTGTCTTTCTTGCCCAGCAAACGGCCCCTGGTGGCGTAGTCCGGCGTTTCCGGCAGGAGCACGCCCGTCAGTGGATACAGGTCGGCCATGCTGGCGCCGGACAGGCTCAGCTGCAAATCGATGCCCGACAATGCGCGCGGGTCTGTCAGCGTGCCATCGATGCTGGCCTTGTTCTTGCCCAACACGGCATGTGCCTGCACGGGATAGACGGTGTTGTTGTCGGTCAAGGACAGCACGGCGCCTGCCTTGCCGCCGCCCGTCACGGGCGCCTTGCGGTAGCTGCCGCCCAGGGTAAATTCAATGCCATATTTTTGCACGGGGGCGCTGCCTTGCGCGTCACCCGGCGTCGCATCGGACGCCGTCGAGCTGACCTTGGCGTGCACGTCCAGCGCGATCCCTTCATCGAGGTAGCGGATGGCGCCGTCGCCGAAGGCCAGGCGCTGGATTTCCACGTCCAATGTCGATGGGCCATTGTCTTTCAGGGTCCAGCTGTTGCTGCCGTCGGCGCGCCGCTGCAGGGCGATGTTGGGCGCATCGAGCGCCAGGTCCGTCAGCACCAGTTTATGCTGCAACAGGGGCAGCGGATGGATGGTCAAGTCGATGCGTTTCGCGCTGGCCAGTTGCGGCCCGGTCGTCGCCCAGTCCGGGTTGCTCATGCGCACGTCCTGCGCGCTGATGACAGGGCGCGGCACATAGCGGCGCCAGCCCGGTTCTGTCTGCAGCCCTCGCTTCCATTTGACTTGCAGGTCGCCACCGATGACAAAGGTGCGGCCCGTGCTTTCCGATACCTTCTCGTTGATGTAGGGGCGGGCGCGGTTCCAGTCGAAGGTCAGCACAAGGATGACGAGGAGGGCGACGAGGGCCAGCAGGGCGGCCAGGCTCCAGCCAAGGATACTGAGCGGGGTTGAGCGTGTCATGGTAAGCCAATCGCAATGATTTTTTCATCAAGGTAGACCAATAGGCCATGACAGTCGGTGCGCTAGGTTACGTAAGATAGGTAGCTAAGGCATGTCGCTTGAAATAGTTCAATAATTCGACTATTATTGAAATATGGAAAATTCAGAGACAATAGCAAGCGGTGCGACACCGCTGACGAATGCTTCCGCCATCGTGGCCCTGGCTGCGCTGGCACAGGAATCGCGGCTGGCCGTGTTCCGCCTGCTGGTGCAAGCGGGGCCGCAAGGCATGGCGGCCACGAAAATCGCCGAAGCGCTGGCGATTGCGCCCTCGTCGCTGTCGTTTCACCTGAAAGAACTGGCGCATGCCAATCTGGTGACGGCGAGCAAGACAGGGCGCTCCATCATCTACGCCGCCAACTATGCGGGGATGAACGGCTTGCTGGCCTTTTTGACCGAGAACTGCTGCGCTGGCGCGCCTTGCTGCGTCAGCGATTCACATTTATTGAAGGAAACGACGACATGACGATTACGATCTATCACAACACGGCGTGCGGCACCTCGCGCAATACCCTGGCCCTGATCCGCAACACGGGCGTCGAGCCCGTCATCATCGATTACGTCAAGCACCCCCCATCGCGCGAGGAACTGGTCCACCTGATCAAGCGTGCGGGTCTGTCCGTGCGCGCCGTCATGCGCGACAAGGGCGCCCTGTATGACGAACTGGGCCTCGCCAATCCTGACCTGGGCGATGCGGCCCTGCTCGATGCCATGCAAGCTCATCCAATTTTGATCAACCGTCCCATCGTCGTCACGGAACTGGGCGTGTGCCTGTGTCGGCCGTCGGAAAAAGTGCTGGACATCCTGCCGCTGCCGCAGCAAGGCGCCTTTGCCAAGGAAGACGGCCAGGCCGTGGTTGGCACCGACGGCAAACCGGTGGCCTGAGATGCACGATTTGCCCAATCAGCTGGCCAATGAGTTACCGAATATCAGCGCCGCGCACCTGGATCTGCCCAGCCTGGATAAGTTGGCGCCGGTCAACGTTTCCACGCATGCGCCGCGCATTTTGCTGCTGTACGGTTCCTTGCGCGAGCGCTCGTACAGCAAGCTGCTGACCCTGGAAGCGGAGCGCATCCTGCGCCACTTCGGCGCCGACACGCGCGTGTTCGATCCGCACGGCTTGCCCATGGTCGACAGCGTGTCGCCCGAGCATCCGAAAGTACAGGAATTGCGCGCGCTGTCGCTATGGTCGGAAGGGCAAGTGTGGTGCAGCCCAGAACGCCATGGCGCCGTCACGGGCGTCTTTAAATCGCAGATCGACTGGCTGCCGTTGGAAACGGGCAGCGTGCGGCCTACACAGGGCCGTACCCTGGCCGTGATGCAAGTGTCGGGTGGTTCGCAATCGTTCAATGCCGTCAACGGCTTGCGCGTGCTGGGACGCTGGATGCGCATGGTGACTATCCCGAACCAGTCTTCGGTCGCCAAGGCGTATCAGGAATTCGACGATGACGGCCGCATGAAGCCGTCGCCGTATTACGAGCGCCTGGTCGACGTGATGGAGGAACTCTATAAATTCACCTTGCTGGTGCGCGACCGCCGCGATTACCTGGGCAGCCGCTACAGCGAGCGGCTGGAAGCGGAGCCGGCCATCGTACAGGCATTGGCGGGCGCGGCGATGGAGCATGAGCGCAGCAAATAAGCGGATCATGAAAAACGGCGCCAGTGGCGCCGTTTCTTATTGCTTATATTGAAACGCGATCAGTGATTGCGCGCGACGGCAAATGAGCACAGTTGCAGCATGGATTGCTTGTAGACGCTGTCAGGCCAGCCGGCGATGGCATCGGCGGCGCGCTGGCCGGCAATTTCCGCCTGCTTGCGCGTGTAGTCGAGGGCGCCGCTGCTGGTGATGGCCGTCAGGACGGCATCGAAATGCTGTTCGTCGCCTTGCTCGATGCAGCTGCGCACCAGTTCGCGTTGCTCTGGCGTACCGTTCTCCATCAGCCAGATCAGCGGCATGGTCGGTTTGCCTTCGCGCAAGTCGTCGCCCACGTTCTTGCCGATTTCGGCGGCGTCGCCTGCATAGTCGAGCACGTCGTCGATCAGCTGGAAAGCCGTGCCCAGCGAGCGGCCGTATTCGGCAGCCGCTTCGATATCGTCTTCGCTGGCGCCGGCGATCAGGGCGCCCAGTTGCGCCGACGCTTCGAACAGCTTGGCCGTCTTCGAGCGGATGACGTTCAGGTAGCTGTCTTGCGTCACGTCCGGATCGTGCATGTTCAGCAACTGCAGCACTTCGCCTTCGGCGATCACGTTGGTGGCGTCGGACAGGATTTGCATGACGCGCATATTATTGAGCGACACCATCAGCTGGAACGAGCGCGAGTGCAGGAAGTCGCCCACCAGCACCGAAGCGGCATTGCCGAACAGGGCATTGGCCGTCTGGCGTCCGCGGCGCATCGACGATTCATCGACAACGTCATCGTGCAGCAGGGTGGCGGTGTGGATGAATTCGACCACGGCGGCCAGTTCATGGTGCGCCGTGCCGCGATAGGCGTGGGCATTGGCCACCAGCAAGATCAGCACGGGGCGGATGCGTTTGCCGCCTGCGCTGATGATGTATTCAGCGATCTGGTTGATCAGAATCACATCAGAGTGTAACTTTTGGCGGATCACCGTATTGACTGCGTCCATATCGGCGGCAATCGTTTGCACGATGGTGTTTTGGTTAACGTGTTTGTTAGCGTCAGACAAGGCGAACCTGCATTAGATTGTGGGTGCCGCGATTATACGACAAGGCTTGCGCGTGCGTGACGATTGCCTATGACTGTAGAGCAATTGATTGATCTTGTTGGCACTGGCGCGCGTTTCCCTGTCCGCCTGGCGCAAGCCTGACATGATGGTCAGGTTGTCGACATACCACGATCGTCAAGCTTTGTGAATAGTTTTTGACGCAATTTCTCAGTCCGTGTATAATCGCTGGTTCCCCCTGTTGTGCACGGCTTGCTTTTCATGGCAGTGGGACAAATTCTTTCAACATTTGATGAGGTTTCAAATCATGTACGCGGTCATAAAAACCGGTGGCAAACAATACAAAGTTGTCGCTGGCGAAAAAC
Source organism: Janthinobacterium salmonicoloratum (assembly GCF_051380845.1). Taxonomy (NCBI): domain Bacteria; kingdom Pseudomonadati; phylum Pseudomonadota; class Betaproteobacteria; order Burkholderiales; family Oxalobacteraceae; genus Janthinobacterium; species Janthinobacterium salmonicoloratum. The sequence goes on from NZ_JBNYXV010000010.1 coordinate 82,400, forward strand.
TTAAAGTAGAACAGATACCGGCAGACATTGGTTCCGAAATCACCATCGATCAAGTGCTCGCAGTAGGCGCGGGCGACAGCATCAAGTTTGGTGCTCCATTGGTCGAAGGTGCAACGGTACTGGTTACGGTTGTGGCGCATGGTCGCCATGATAAGGTCAAAATTTTCAAGATGCGTCGTCGTAAGCATTACCAAAAGCATCAAGGCCATCGCCAGAATTTTACCGAAATCCAAATCGTTTCGATCAACGGCTAATCGCCGCTGTTTGAATTAATCAGCTATCAAGGAGTCTTAAATGGCACATAAAAAAGGCGGCGGCACAACGCGAAACGGCCGTGATTCAGAATCAAAACGTCTGGGCGTTAAAGTCTACGGCGGCCAAGCTATCAATGCTGGCGGCATCATCATTCGTCAACGCGGCACCCCAGTGCGCGCCGGCGAAGGCGTAGGCATGGGCAAGGACCACACTCTGTTCGCGTTGATCGCAGGCAAAGTGAAGTTCGTTGTCAAAGGTGCTGGTTCGAAGCAATTCGTGACCGTTGTACCTAACGCAGCAGTACCAGCGTAATTCATCGCGGAGCGCCAGTTCGCTCCGCAATGATCGCATGATGTAAGGCGCAAGCCTTCAATCGAAAGGCTCTGCCCAAGGTAGAGCCTTTTTAGTTTTATGGCGGCAAAATTATGAAGTTTATCGACGAAGCAAAAATCGAAGTCATCGCGGGCGATGGCGGCAACGGCTGCGCCTCTTTCTGCCGTGAAAAATTCCGGCCTTTCGGCGGTCCCGATGGCGGCGATGGCGGCAAGGGCGGCACCATTTGGGCTGTCGCTGACCGCAACATCAACACGCTCGTCGATTTCCGTTTCTCCAAAATGCACAAGGCTCGCAATGGCGAGCCTGGCCGTGGCGCAGATTGCTATGGCAAGGGCGCGGATGACATCCACCTGCGCATGCCGGTCGGCACCTTGATCATCGACAACGCGAGCGGCGAAATCCTGGCCGATTTGACCGAACACGGCCAGATCGAAATGCTGGCCAAGGGCGGCGAGGGCGGCTGGGGCAATATCCACTTCAAGTCCTCGACCAACCGCGCGCCACGCCAAAAAGGCGAGGGCAAGGAAGGCGAACGCCGCGAACTGCGTCTGGAATTGAAAGTGCTGGCTGACGTGGGCCTGCTGGGCATGCCGAACGCCGGCAAGTCGACCTTCATTTCGGCCGTCTCGAATGCGCGTCCGAAAATCGCCGATTACCCATTTACCACCCTGCACCCGAACCTGGGCGTAGTGCGCGTGTCGCACGAGAAGAGCTTTGTGATCGCCGATATTCCCGGCTTGATCGAAGGCGCTTCCGAAGGCGCGGGCCTGGGCCATCAATTCCTGCGTCACTTGCAGCGTACGGGTCTGCTGTTGCACATCGTCGACCTGGCGCCGTTTGAAACCAACGTCGATCCTGTCAAGGAAGCCAAGGCGCTGGTCAAGGAATTGAAAAAGTACGACGAGTCGCTGGTCGACAAGCCGCGCTGGCTGGTGTTGAACAAGCTCGACATGGTGCCGGAAGAAGAGCGCAAGAAGCTGGTGAAGGACTTCCTCAAGCGTTTCGCCTGGAAAGGTCCCGTCTTCGAGATTTCCGCGCTGAACCATCAGGGTTGCCCGGAACTGGTGAATGCGATTTATCAGCATCTGGAAGCGAAGAAACACAGCGAAAGCCGTGCCGAAGAAACGCAGATGACCGAAGAAGCACGCGGTATCTCGTCGATCGACCCGGATGATCCGCGTTTCAAGATTATCGACTAAGGCTGTATCCTGATGTCAGTACAGGCGGTCGCTGCCGCACCAGCGCGCAAGCAAGCGTGGCAGCGCCGTGTATTGCATCTGATCGCGTATGCTTACGGGCTGAGCGCGGTCGCCTGCCTGCTGTTTGCCGATGAAATGGCGGCCGGCATGGGCATCTTCCTCAATGGCGTCAATGGCTACAGCCAGTTCTACGCTTCCCATGTCGGTGTCTGGGGCGCTACCGCGCTCCTGGCGCTGTTCGCAGCACGGCAGGGCGAACCGCCCATCCTCGGCGATATCACTGCAATGTTGGTCCTGGCGCAGCCCGCCGGCCGTTTTTTCGCGGCCATCAGCTTCGGCTTGCCCCAGGGTTTTGTGTTGTTCATGTGCGCAATGGAGTTGATGGCGGGGCTGGCCTTGCTGTTGCTGCGTCCTGCGCGCTGACGTCTATTAAGTGAAGAGCGCCGCCCCATGGATTCCGTGATTCAAAAAGCTACCCGTATCATCATCAAAGTCGGCTCTTCGCTGGTCACCAACGATGGCCGCGGACTCGACCATGCCGCCATCGCGCGCTGGGCTGCGCAGATTTCCGGCTTGCGTGCTCTCGGCAAGGAAGTGGTGTTAGTGAGTTCCGGCGCCATCGCCGAAGGCATGCTGCGCCTCGGTTTCGAGCAGCGCCCCACCGATATCCACGAATTGCAGGCGTGCGCCGCCGTCGGCCAGATGGGCCTGGCGCAAATCTATGAAAGCAGCTTCCGCGCCCACAGCCTCGGCACGGCGCAAGTGCTGCTCACGCACGCCGACCTGGCCGACCGCGAACGCTACCTGAATGCCCGCTCCACCCTGACGACTCTGCTGCGCCTGGGCGTGGTGCCGATCATCAATGAAAACGACACGGTCGTCACCGATGAAATCAAGTTCGGCGACAACGACACCTTGGGCGCACTGGTCGCCAACCTGATCGAGGCCGATGCGCTGGTCATCCTGACCGATCAGCACGGCCTGTTCTCGGCCGACCCGCGCAAGGACCCGAACGCTTACCTGATCACGCAAGGCATCGCCGGCGATCCGGCCCTGGAAGCGATGGCGGGCGGCGCCGGCAGCAGCCTGGGACGTGGTGGGATGCTGACGAAAATCCTCGCCGCCAAGCGCGCCGCCAAGTCTGGCGCCCACACGATCATCGCCTGGGGCCGCGACAGCGATGTGCTCAGCCGCCTGGCCCAGGGCGAAGCGATCGGTACGCAGTTGCTGGCACAAACGGGGCAGTTGACGGCGCGTAAGCAGTGGATGGCCGATCATCTGCATACGGCTGGCGCCGTGGTGCTGGATGCGGGCGCCGTGCAAAAGCTGCGCCAGGAAGGCAAGTCCTTGCTGCCGATCGGCGTGACAGGCGTGAATGGCGAATTCGGCCGTGGCGCCGTCATCACCTGCGTCGATGCCGACGGTGTGCCCGTGGCGCGCGGCCTGTCGAACTACACGAGCGGCGAAGCGCGCCGCATCATGCGCAAGCCGTCCACCGAGATCGAGTCCATCCTCGGCTACATGGAAGGCCACGAACTGATTCATCGCGATAATATGGTACTGCTGTAAATCACGATGGTCCGTTGGCAACAGCGGGCCATTATTACATCTGGCCGTAACGAAAGCCCATGCCCACGCTCAAGGGCAGCTTCAGCCAGATCAGCAGCAGCAGACCGCTATACCACAGCGTGTACAGCAGGTGCACCAGCGGTGCAGGCAGATGGCGCAACAGAAATCGGTACATTATTAACTCCCGGGTAACAGTGGTGCAAACAGCACGGTCAGGCACGACCAGGCGGCAGGCAGATCTGGTGTCGAGGTAAAGACAAAGCTCAGTGTGACAAATTGCAAGGTCACGAACCAGCACGTCACACGCCACAGCCGGTAGCGCCGCAACGCCTCGGTCCAAGGCAGGTACTTGGTCCACAGGTGGACAAAGGCCAGTCCGGCGCCATGGAACAGGCCCCAGGCCAGATAGCGTGGCGACAATTCGTGCCACAGGCCCAGCACCATCATGCTGGCCAGGCTGGCAAACAGGTATTGCCGGGTGTGCGTGAGTATCGGGCGAAACACAAAGTCGCGGCACCATTCCGAGACTGTGATATGCCAGCGGCGCCAGAAGTCGGGCAGGCTGCGGGCAGCGAATGGAAAATGAAAGTTTTCCGGTACGCGGATGCCCAGCAGGGCGGCGAAGCCAATGGCAATATCGCAGTAACCCGAGAACTGCCAGTACAGATTCAGACCGTAGCCGACCAGGCCCAGGTAGGCGTCGAGTGGCGCGCTGCCGGTGGACAGGTTCAGGCCGTTAAGTCTGCTGGTGAGCAGATAGCCTGCCAGCAAGACTATCTTGCAATAGCCGTACAGCATGCGCTGCAATGCCTGCGCAGCGATATCGTTGTCCCAGCGCGCGCGCAGCAATTCAAGCCGGAAAGTGTCATAGCGCTGGATCGGACCTACTGTCACCGTGGGTGGAAATAGCAGATAGCCTGCAGTCAGGCTGGCGCGCCCTTCGCGTACGATGCCGCTGCCATGTTCGGCGATCAGATGCCAGACTTTCAATGAAACAAAAGCGTAGCCAAGATAGGCAAGCAGGCCGTGGCTGGCTTTGGCATATTGATAGGCGATAAAAGCCAGCAGCACGCCGGCCAGGCCGACGGTTTGCATCAGCGCCGGGCGTTTCCACTGTGGTCCGGAGATCAGCGCCAGCCAGGCCAGCAGCGCACCCCAGGCGGCTACGCTGGCCCAGCCATCATGGCATAACAGCACGCCGCCGCAACTGGCCAGCAGATACGGTCGCCATGCAGATGGCAAACGCCAGTAAAGCGCAATCAGGATAGGCATGCACAGCATGCCGAAGGTGCTCAGCCACACCATCTCAGCGCTCCTTCCGCAATCGTTGCAACTGCGCGTGCAGCCATGGCCCGAACAGACGGGCGCCCGCCGCGTTCAGATGACTGCCATCGCAATACAGGCTTTGCTGCGGGTAGCCCGGGGAAATGAGGTAGACAATATTGTCACCGGCAAGGATGGTTTGCAGATGCGTGCGCCACTGCTGTTTCTGCTGCGCCGTCTCCTGCTCCATCGCTGCCGAGCGCCGTATGTCGAGCAGCACAATGCGTACGCCGCTGCGGGCCAGGCTGGACAGCCTGGCAATCAGTCCGGTGTCGAAAGCGGCACGGCGGTACATGTCTTGTAGCTCCACTGCATGTTTGTGCTTTTGTGCTTCGGTCAGCCGGACCAGATTCGAGGCGCAGGAAAAATGGCGCTCCTGATCGTTGCGTTCCCAGTCGCTGGCGATGGGCGAGGTGAGCTTGCCCGCACTCAGGAATGCGACGGTTTTCTTGGCAAAGTGCCAGGTCTCTTCACGCAGCGGATCCATCAGCACGTTGCCGGTGTCAGGCAGCAGCATGTTTTCGTCAAGCAGCAGCACGTCTGGCCGATGGCGTTCAATCACCTCCAGGCTTTCCTGCAAAGGCCCCAGCCCCGCGCCGCCCTTGGTCATGCGCAACCAGTCGATATCCTGCATCGACGCGCGCTGCAGATTTGCCGGTTGCGGCGTGGCGGCCCACAGCAATGATGAACCGAGCGCGATCACGCGCAGCTTGCCTACGTCGGCAGGGGCGGCGAGAAAGCGTAGCGCCTGGCCAGCCACGGTGTTGTCGCGCCTGTCGCCGGGAAGATGACGGTACAAGGCCAGCAGCGCAATGAAACCTGCGGCCAGGGCCACGCCAGACAGGATGACGCGCAAGGGAGGTGCAGCGGTCATCGTCAGCGCGTCATTCGTTTGATCAGTTGCACGGTCGCGCTCATGCTGTCCATATGCACCACATCGGACGGGTTAAGGCGTATCTTGAACAAGGTTTCCAGGCCGATCACGAAATTGATATGCGCCAGCGAATCCCAGCCTGGCGTATTCGCGGGACCTGAATCACCCTTCAGTACCCCTGCCGGCAAGTTGAACAAGTCTGCGGCCAGGGCAAAAATGTCTTCCTGCTGATTGCCGTGTGTGCTGGCCTCCATCGGATTTTGCGATAGTGCGTGCTGTAACTGTGCCGTAATAACCTTGCCGGATGGCGTGCGCGGCAATTGTCCCGTAAAGCTAATGCGTTTCGGCAATTCGTGTGCCCCCAGATGCTGGGCACAATGCTGGAGCAGTTGTTGATGATCCGCCTCCATGCCCGGGCGCAATACGACGCAGGCAACTGGGATTTCTCCCCAGGTCGGGTCTGGCAAGGCGACGGTGGCTGCTTCCAGCACGGCTGGGTGCAGCAGCAGTACGCCATTGATTGCTTCCGGCGACAGGTTGTAGCCGCCACAAATAATCACGTCCTTGATGCGCCCCTTGATCCAGTACACGCCATCGCTGTCGCGTCGCGCCAGGTCGCCCGTATGCAGCCAGCCCTTGCGCAGTACGGCAGCGGTTGCTTGTGGATTATCAAGATAGCCATGCATCAGGTTGGCGCCTTGCAGGCACAGTTCGCCTGATTCGTCGCCTTGTGCTTCGCTGCCGTCCTCGAGCACGATTTTTGCCAGCATGTCGCGCGGCACGCCGACGCTGCCGACCTTGTGGCTGGCGGCATCCGGTCCCGCATACAGGCCGCAGGTGCCCGTTTCGCTCAAGCCATAGGTATTGATGAGTTTTACCTTGAAACACTGGCTGAAGCTGGTCCAGGTGGCTGGACTCAGGGGAGCACTGCAAGAAATGGCGAAGCGGAAATGACCATTGTCGAAGTTTTCCGCCAGGTGGGCGCCATATTGCTGCAACAGGGCCAGCGCTGTCGGCGCGGCGATCAGATGGGTCACCTGTTCGCGGTAGATGGCAATCAAAATAGCCTCGATGGCGACGATGCTGAAGGGCGCGGGACGCACCAGGGCGCAGCCCCGCTGGTAAGCCAGCAGCACGCCTTGCACCAGGCCATCGGCGTGCGACAGCGGCATCAGGTTCAGCAGGCGGGAAGCGGGTGTCAGTGCGTAGTGTTCGCCTATGGTCTGCAAGTGGGAGAGCAGGGCGGGCCAGTGCATTTCCACGCCTTTCGGCCGAGCCGTGCTACCGGACGTAAACACGACGTAGGCTGGCCCTTCCAGCCACGCGGGCGGCAAGGCGGGCGGTGCTGGAGCTGCCAGCAGGCCGGGCCAGTTGTCCAGGTCGGCCGGTGCCCGTCGTCCGAGCAATTTGCTCAACAGCGCCCCCTTGACCTGGGCCGCGCCGACGCGGATCTGTTGCGTTGGCAAAGGTACATCCTGGGTGCGCCATAGCTCGATCGCGTCGGCATCGGCAATGACTGCATCGATGGACGTATGTTCCAACAGATCCTTGACTTGCCGCACGGCGGTGCCCGGGTCGAGCAACAGGGGGATCGCGCCGGCCCGCATGCAGCCGAGCAGCAAAGGGGCAAATGCCAGATCGTCGCGCACCATCAGCAGTACGCGCTTATGTTGCAGTTCGCTTGCGATCAGCCTGGCCGCCACTTGCTGCAGCTGTTCTTCCAGGTCGGCAAAGGACAACGATTTGGGGCCGATCAGGAATGGTGTATTCGTAGGCGTGGAACGAGTCTGAAACATGGTGTGCATGCCTGTTACGGTGAGATTGAATGAGCCAGTGCACGACGGTCGAGCTTTCCTGCCGCGGTGTAAGGTAAGGTGGCCTGTACGCGCAGTTCGCGCGGAAAGGCGTCGATGTTGGTGTGTTGACGGCAAAAGGCGACAAAAGCGGGCAAGTCAAAGCCGTTGTCAACCACCAGCAGGCCAATCAAGCCTTGTGGCCCGGCGGTCACGGCCGCTTGGCGTACCAGCGGATAGCTGCACATGGCGTGTTCGAGCGGGGCGGGATGGACGATGTCGCCATATTCGTTTTTGAGCTGGTCGTCGTGCCGGCCCAGCAGGGTGATGTTGCCCAGGCCATCGTGGCTGGCGATATCGCCCGTGTAGATCCAGCCGTCGCGGGCGATGGCGGCGGTTTGCGCCGGATCGCCCCAGTATGCGCTCATCAGCTGGTTGCTGTGCACGCGCAGCTCCCCTGCCTGCCCCGATCCGAGCGGCCGGCCCTTGCCATCGCAGATTTGCACCACGGCACCTACGGGACGGCCGCAAGCTTGCGTGGCGCCGGCCGCGTGCTGGAACAGCATGCACAGGCCGCCCGTCTCCGTCAGTCCGTAATAATCGATGATGGCGAGCCGCATGCGCTCACTCAAGGCCGTGTGCAGCGACGTTTGCAGGGCAGCGCCCGTGCAAATGATTTGCCGCAAGCTGGCTGGGTGCAGGGTCAGGTGGGCCGGCAGCCGCTGCAGCATGGCCAGCCAGGCGGGGCCTGTCGCCAGTACGGTAACGCCATGGCGTTGGGCTGCCTGCAAGGTCTTGCCGACATTGCCCCGTTCGTTTTCATCGGCCAGATACACGCTGGCGCCGGCAAACAGGGCGGCGACCATGGGGTTGCGCAAGCCGCTCATGGTGTGGCAGTCGCCCAGCGACAGCAGGATGTCGCCGTCGTGCCAGCCAAATTCCGTGGCCGCCAGCTGGCCGCTCTGCATGAGGGCACGTTGGCTGTGGACGACGCCCTTGGGGGCGCCGGTACTGCCAGAGGTAAACAGGATCACGGCTGGATCGTCGGGGTGGACGGCATGTTCGGACAGGGCCGGCGTTGATGGCAGTTCCATCCAGTCTTCCAGCAAGGCCGACAATTCAGGCAATGCGCAGTCTGGTGGCAAGATCGCGGTGGCTTCTGGCCGGATATCGTCGAGCAGCAGCGCCGGGCATGTTGCCAAAGCGGCGGCGCTGTAGCGGGAATGATCCAGCACCAGCAAGGCGGGAGCAATGCGTTCCAACAAGGGGGGCAGCAAGGCGGGCGTATCCGTCAATTCCTTGCGCAAGGGAACCACTACAGCGCCGATGCGCCAGCAGGCCCAGCTGAGCAATACTGCTTCCGGGTGTTGCGCGCACAGCATGGCGACGCGGTCGCCTGCGCGGACGCCCATCGCCAGCAAGCCCCGTTGCAACGCCGGCACGAGTAGTTCAACATCCGCCCAGCCAAAGGCGCTGTCGTCCATGCCATTCAGCAATAGCGGGCATTGCTGGTACAGCGTGGGCAGTAATTGCCACAGATATTCGAAGGTTTCTTCCGATGGCAGCGGACGCACGATCTGGCTGGCATAGTAGGATTGCAAGCGGGCCATGGCGCCGCTGATGGGGGCCATCTGCAGCAGTTCCATATCGACCATGTTTCTGGCTTGCTGGCAAACGTATTCCACTGGCAGGTGCAGGCGCTGCGCCACTTGTTCCAGGGTACGCAACTGGCCTAGCTGGAACAGGATCTGCAATTGCTCGGCGCTCAGTTGTTGTTGCCCCAGGCGCACCAGGCGTTCCGCATAACACGGATGACGCAGCAGCAAATCTTGCATCAGGCCGCCCAGAGCATCGGTATCGGGCACGGCCCAGCCGTTCAAGCTGTCGAGTTGCAGCAGGGCATTGACGATGGCGTGCGATGCGGGCAAGGCCAGGTCGAGATCGGCCTGGCGCAGTGGCGCCCCTACCCATGCGGGTGGCACCAGCGCCACCACGCCGTTGTAGTGTGTCGTGTCCGGTTCGCCATGCAGCTGTCCCCTGGCGTCGAACAGGGTTACTTCCGACATCACCAGCGTCTTGCGTGCGCCGCGTGCTTGCGCAGCATCAAAGCGCTGCTGATAGCAACAGCCGTGAAGGATGTTGCCGCCGCGCTCGAAGTACGGCGCGGGCTGGCTGTTGGCCATGTGTACGTGTGGGAAAATGATAGGCGCATCGCTGCGGGCGATGCGCAGCATGTCGCCGGCAAAGGTCAATGGTGCATAGCGATGCAGTGAATCGAGGCCATGAATCAGCGCGAACGTGCTGTCGCGAAAAGGCATGGGACTGCCCGGTGGCAAGAAAATAATGTCATGGTTGGGCGCGCGCTGTCCTGCAGGCAGCCAGTGCGCGTATCCCATGTAACCGAGCACATCGAAATTGCCTTCCCATACAGAAATGACACGCTGCTGGGGAAACGCCGCCGCCAGCATCTCGCCACTCCAGCCTGTGCGGCCCCAGGTATCGAGGATGAGGTCGCCTGGTTGCAATTGCTCCCTGGCCAGGTCCAGCAAGGCATAAAAGGCGCGGGTGGATTCATTGAACGGTTGAAAGGCGGCGTAGCGGTCGGGAATGCGGCGCACATGGCGGCGATGCATGAAGGACAGATACTCGGTGCTGGGCGCCAGCTGGGCACGCAGCGCCGACAGCATGCGGGCATCGCAGCCTTGCCGCGCTTCCGTAAAGAGCACAAAGCCTTGCACGACGGGAATGTTGATCGCGCAAGCCGGACAGCGCAATATTGTTTCCAGCAACGGTGCCGACGCCCCGGCTGGCATGTCGCTGAGCAGGGGCTGTCGGCAGGTGGGGCAAGCCAGGATATCTAGCGTCGTTTGCAACATGGGGTCGCCGTTCGTCAAGGTGTGTTGTCAGACCACGGCCGGCATCGGCGACTTGTCCTTGTAATCGCACAGGTCGGCAATCATGCAGTTCCAGCATTGCGGCTTGCGCGCTGTGCACGTGTAGCGGCCGTGCAAGATGAGCCAGTGGTGGGCGTCGTGCAGGAATTCCTTGGGCACGAATTTCAGTAGTTTTTGCTCGACGATATCGACATTCTTGCCCGGTGCGATGCCGGTGCGGTTCGAGACGCGGAAGATATGCGTGTCGACAGCCATGGTCGGTTCGCCAAACGCCGTATTCATGACCACATTCGCCGTCTTGCGGCCCACGCCGGGCAAGGCTTCCAGCGAAGCGCGGTCGCGCGGCACTTCGCCGCCGTGCTGCTCCAGCAGGATCTGGCAGGTGGCGATGACGTTCTTGGCCTTGGTGCGGAACAGGCCGATGGTGCGGATGTAGCTGGCCAGCTCATCGACGCCCAGCGCCAGTATCTTGGCCGGCGTATTGGCGACCGGATACAGCACACGCGTGGCCTTGTTGACGGACACGTCCGTCGCCTGCGCCGATAGCAGCACGGCGATCAGCAGCTCGAACGGCGTCGTGTAGTCGAGTTCCGTTTTCGGGGAAGGGTTGGCGGCGCGAAAGCGCGTAAAGATTTCCAGGCGTTTGGCGGCGTTCATGCGTCTTTTTTCGGGGTGGTGGGGGCTGGCTGGGCGGTGTCGGTGCTGGCGGCAGCGGCCTTGGCGCGCGCGCGCTCCATGGCGGCGGCGATGATGGCGCGCTTGCGTTCCTTTTCCGCCTGTTCATCGGGCGTGACGGGCACTTCCTGCGTCACTTCGCGCATTTTGGCGACGGCCTTGGCGGCCAGGCGCGCGTCGTTGGCCTCGCTTTCGCGGCGCAGGCGCTGCGTGCGGAAATCGTGGCGCGCGCGTGCGTCGTCCGCTTCTGCCTGGCTCCAGGCATCCCAGCCAGTGGCGTCACCGCTGACGGGATACATGACAATGCAGTCGACGGGGCAAGGCGCCACGCACAAGTCGCAGCCCGTGCACAGATCGGTGACCACCGTATGCATCTGTTTGGCGGCGCCGACGATGGCGTCCACCGGGCAAGCCTGGATGCACAGGGTACAGCCGATACACAGCGATTCGTCGATGTAAGCGATTGATCGCGGACGTTCGAGGCCGTTGACGGGATTGAGCGGGATGACTTTTTTGCCCATCAAGCCGGCCAGATGCACGATGCCCTGCGCGCCGCCCGGTGGGCACTGGTTAATGTCGGCATTGCCTGCGGCTATCGCTTCCGCATACGGGCGGCAGCCGTTATAGCCGCATTTGGTGCATTGCGTTTGCGGCAGCAAGTCTTCGATCTGGTCGGCAAGTGAGGGAGGGGCAGGGTGCGGCACGGTCATCTTCCACGGTAAAACGCCATTATCGGCCATCCGGCGCGCGCACAAGTAAAAACCTGCCGCGCGAGAGGGGATAGCACGCGCTGCGGCCGGCCTGTTGCAGGCGCGCCGCAATCGTATTTTATTTCCCGCAGGAATGTCAAAGTGTAAACAAACAACTTTGCAATTCCTTTTTTTTGTGGGAGCATGATTTTTATCAAGCCTATTATTAAAAAAGCCGACCGCCAGTCCTGTTGCCGCGCCTGCACTGCAAGGTGCGCCAGGCCATAGGAGCAAAACATGCGTTTCCTCCGGACAGTTGGTTTGCCCTTCTGTTTGTTCATGCACTCTACACTTGCCCTTGCACACGGGCAGGCTAGCTCCCCCATGGCGGCGCCGGGCGCTGCGAGTTCGCGCATCGTCCGCTTCGCCGCGGAAGACTGGCCGCCCTTCATTTCCCGCAGCCTGCCTGCCGATGGCATGTCCGGGGCGATGGTCAGCGCCATCTTCGAACGCATGGGCTATGTCGTCAAATATGAGTATTTTCCGTGGAAGCGCGCCATGCAGTTTGGCCTGGCCAGTCCCCGCTACGCGGGTTTTCTGGCCGTCTGGCGCACGCCCGAGCGGGAAAAACTCTGCCATTTTTCTGTTCCGGTTGGCAATACGCAAGGCGTGCTGGCCTACCTGAAGGAAGATGGCGTACCCGGCGCCAGCCTGGCCGATCTGGGCAAGCTGCGGATCGGCACCGTGGCTGGCTACTCGAATGGGGAGCAATTCGATGGCATGGTGGCGCGTGGCGAGCTGAAGACGGAAGAGGGCTTGAACGACGCCACGAATCTGAAGAAACTCTTGATCAAGCGATATCGCGTGATCGTCATCGAGCGCCATGTCTTGCAGCATTTGCTGATGGGACACAACTTCAGCAAGGCCGAGCGGGAACGCATCGCCATCATCGATACCGTCTTCAAGGAGCGCCCCGTGCACGTGTGCTTCCAGCGCGATGCCGAGGGTGCGGCGCGGCAAAAGCACTTCAACGAAGCCGCGCGCGACATCGACATGGCCCGGCTCGAGCGCGATTACTGGAAACGCCTTGACCAGAGCCTGGCCACGGCCCCATCCTCCCCCTGACGTGCCGCGCCGCTGTTGCACGTTGCCAAAACGAAATATCTAAATACGAAACCATTCGTTCTTGTTTGTTTGTCCATCCTTTAGTCTGCAGCCACTGTGTTGACGACTTTGAAAGGATGTTTTCGTATGCTGGAACTGATAGCCAAGCAAGACCCCGCCCCGCGTTTGCGGCAACTGGCGCACGCCGTCGCGGTGGCCGTACTCGTGCTGGCGGCGCCCGGCGTGGCGTATGCGCAGGCCGCACCGGATGGCGCTGGCGCGCTGGCTGGCGCGCCGTTTGACACCGTCATCGTCACGGGCGCGCGCGGCACGGGCCGCACGGTGGCCAACAGCGCTGCGCCGATCGACGTGATCAGCGCGCAGCAATTGCAGGCCACCGGCAAACTGAACCTGCTCGATGCGCTGGACACGGCCTTGCCATCGTTTAACTTGCCGGCCCGCGTGCAGCCCGACCTGGGCAGCATCGTGCGCGCCGGGCAGCTGCGCAATCTTGATCCCTCGCATACGCTGGTGCTGGTCAACGGCAAGCGCCGCCATACGACGGCCATCGTCAATGAAGATGGCTTTCCAGGTTCCGTCGCCACCGACCTGGCCCTGATCCCCACGGGCGCCATTGCTCGCGTGGAAGTCCTGCGCGATGGCGCCTCGGCCATCTACGGCTCCGACGCCATCGCCGGCGTCATCAACATCATCCTGAAAGCCGATGACAAGGGCAGCTTCAGCACGCAGCTCGGTTCCACCTACGACGGCGATGGCACGAACGGTTCCGTGCGCATCGATGGCGGCACGCGCCTGGGCGAGCACGGCTTTGCCCACTTCGGCGCGGAAGTCCAGCGCCAGGGCATCGCCGTGCGCAATTTCGGACTGAATCCCGGCTATCTGTCGTATCCTGCCGTGCGCAACAGCGATGGCCAGCTGGTGAAATTGGGACCGAACAACAGCTTGCCGGCCGGTGCTTCGCCGAACCCGGCTGAAGCGAAGCGCAACAGCAATCCGTGGCGCAATACGGGCGTGCCGCAAAGCACGACCGCCTCGCTCAGCGCCAACCTCGGCTATGACGTGTCGAACGAGGTGCAACTGTACGGCTTTGGCACGTACGCGCACCGCGATGCCCGCTCGGCGCAGAATTTCCGCCTGCCCAATACCATTTTCAATAACAACAAAGGCTTGCTGTCCGTGTATCCCGACGGATTCACGCCGTATGAAACGACGAGCGAAAACGATTTCGCGCTGACGGGTGGTATCAAGGGCGAGACGGCCGGCTGGTCCTGGGACCTGAGCACGACGTATGGCCGCGACGATATCGACGTGGGCGTGGAGCACTCGGCGAATTACTCGCTCAATTATCCGGGTGGCAAGACCGATTTTGACATCGGCAATCAGCGCTACAGCCGCTCGACCACCAACGCCGACGTGCGCCGTCCCGTACAGCTGGGGCTGAGCGAGCCGGCGGACCTCAGCCTCGGCCTCGAGTATTCGCATGAAACGCAGCAGCGCAGCCCGGGCGAGCCCGCTTCCTGGCAGGGCAGCGGCTCGTCGGCGCTGGCCGGCTACCTGCCTGTCGATGCGTCCGACACGGCGCGCCACAGCTATGCGGCATATATCGGCCTGGGTGCCAAATTGACGCCGCAATTGTTGCTCGACACGGCCTTGCGCGCCGAGAAATATTCCGACTTCGGCAGCAAGACGACGGGCCGTTTGTCTGCCCGTTATGACGTCACGCCTGCGGTGGCCGTGCGTGGTACCGTCAGCAACGGTTTCCATGCCCCGAGCCTGGTGACGCAATCGTATTCGAATACATCCGACCATGCGGGCGTGCCGTACACCCTGGCGCAGCCCAATTCCGTTGCCGCGCGGGCCCTGGGTGCGCAAGCGTTGAAACCGGAAAAATCGACGAATCTGTCGGCCGGGTTGACCTTCAATCCTACGCCCACCCTGCGCTTTGCCGTTGACGCGTATCAAATCAAGGTCAGCGACCGCCTGGGCGTGTCGTCGAACATCGGCATCGACCGCAGCTCGGGCGTGGCGCTCGATGGCAGCGGCCGGCCGCTGACGGCGGCGCAGGCGAGCGTCATTGAAAACCTGCTGCGCTCGGCGGGGCTGACGGTGGGCAATGGCCTCGTCGCGCATTACTTTGCCAACGTGGGCGACACGCGCACGCGTGGTGTCGATTTCACGGTCGAGGATGTCTTGCGCGTGGCCGAGGGCAAGCTGCGCTGGACGGCGGCTGCCAACATCAACCACACTAGCCTGGTAGGCAAGGCGGAACTTCCCGCCGTGCTGCAAGGCTTGCCGAACATTGGCACCCTGAGCAAATCGGCCGAGTACGACTTGCTGTACCGGGCACCGCGCGACAAGGAAATCCTCACCCTGGCGTATGAAAAAGCCGGCTGGACGGTGAATGTGCGCGAGACGCGCTACGGCAAGCTCAAGCGCCTGAACGCCATCACGGGCGGCGACTACCAGTTGAAAGCCGCCTTCGTGACGGACCTGAGCGTCGGCTACGACATCAGCAAGCGCATCAACGTGACGGTGGGCGCCAACAATGTCTTCGACCAGAAACCCAGCCAGGTGCCGCGCGAGGCGCGCAGCGCCGCGAATCTGGCGCAGTACACGGGCGCGTATGACAACTCGGGACCATTAGGCGTTCTGGGCGGCTATTACTACGCCCGGGCAACATTGTCATTCTGATTTGCCGCATCCCTCTACCGATCATCAACAACAGGAAATCCTATGTCAGACAACACTCAACACGCGGCCATCGACCTGGAATGGGCCAATCTCCTCTCTCCGCAACGCCGCACGGTTTTGCGCGGCGGCGGATTGGTAGCGGCGCTGGCCGCTTCGGGCCTGGCCGGCACGGCGCTGGCGCAGGATGGCGCCGTCAAACGCGCGAAACCAGCGCCCGGTAAAAGTCCGTGGGGTGAGCATACGGATACGGCGCCCACGCCGCGTCCCGTCAGCGTGCGTCCCGGGGAGGAAACCTTGCCGTCGACACCGCGCGCCTACACGGATATTGAAAGCTATCACGCGCATATCTATTTTGACGAAGACAGCTATCAGAAGGCGGCGCTGATACGCAAGTGGGCGGCCGAGCGCTTCCAGATCGAATTGGGCGACTGGAACCTGGAGCCGCGCGGCCCGCACGTGACGCCGTCGTTTTACTTTGGCTTCACGAATGATCTATTGCCCGTGATCGTGCCGTGGCTGCAGCTCAACAGCCTGGGCCTGACGATACTGATCCACCCGAATACGGAAGATCCGCGCGCCGACCACCTGTATTACGCGCTGTGGGTGAACCGCTCGCAGCCGGTGAATGGCTATGCAATGAAGAAGCCGGGGCCGGGCGAGCCGAGGGTCGAGCAGATCTTTGTCAATACGCGCCCGACAGTGAAAATCGAGCGCGCATAAAAAACGGCACGCCAGGGTGGCCTGGCGTGCCGTTTTGCTTGAAACAATGCGGATCAGGAATGCTTCTGGATGAATTCGCCGATTTTCGGGCAAATGATCTCGCGCCAGCGGCGGCCTGAGAAGATGCCGTAGTGGCCGCATTTCGGCGCCACGAAGTCTTGCTGCATCTCGGCAGGGATGCCGGAGCACAGGTCATGCGCCGCCTGCGTCTGGCCAGCGCCGGAAATGTCGTCCAGTTCGCCTTCCACCGTGAACAGCGCCACATTCGTGATGTCTTGCGGACGCACCAGCTGGCCGCCCACTTTCCACGTGCCCATCGGCAGGCTGAATTCCTGGAAAACCGTTTTAATGGTTTCCAGGTAGTACTCGGCCGGCATGTCCAGCACGGCGTTGTACTCATTGTAGAACTGGCGATGGCCTTCCGCCGGCTCGTCGTCGCCCGTCACCAGGTGCATGTAGAACTCGCGGTGGCTTTGCGCGTGGCGGCCCGGGTTCATTGCGATGAAACCGGCATGCTGCAGGAAGCCCGGATAGACCTTGCGGCCAAAGCCAGGGTAGTTCGGCGGCACCGCGTAGATCACAGTGTTTTCAAACCACGAGAATTTCTTTTCCGTCGCCAGATTGTTCACTTGCGTGGGCGAGCGGCGCGGGTCGATCGGGCCGCCCATCATCGTCATGGTTTTCGGCATGTGCGGATCTTTGGCCGTCGCCATCAGCGAGATGGCGGCCAGCACGGGCACGGTCGGTTGACACACGGAAATCACGTGCAAGTCAGGCGCCAGCAGGCGGATGAATTCTTGCACATAATAAATGTAGTCATCGAGGTGGAACGGGCCTTCCGTCAGCGGTACCATGCGCGCGTCCGTCCAGTCGGTGATGTAGACATCGTGCTCGGCCAGCAAGCCGCGCACGGTATCGCGCAGCAGGGTCGAGTGGTGACCGGACAGGGGGGCAACCAGCAAAACTTTGGGCTGTTGCAAGCCAGTGGCTTCTTTTTTGAAGTGAATCAGGCGGCAAAACGGTTTTGTGACGACAACGTGTTCTCGGATGTCGACGCTCTCGCCCTGGACGAGAACGGATTGGATGTCGAATTGCGGTTTTTCGTAGTCTTTGCCAAGGCGGTACATCAGCTCGTAGCCGGCCGCGATGCGTTGCGAAAACGGAGTGTGGGCCAGTGGGGAAACCGGGTTGGTAAATAACTTGGAGGACATGTCTGCCCATTGCATCACCGGAGTGAGGAAAGAGCGTTGCAGTTCGTGCAGTTGGTAAAGCATATAGAGTCCTTGTTTGATTCCAAGCGCCAATATCGGCTCAAATATCATAATCCAATTCTACGATATTTGTTGAGGACAAAATGTGCTTCACCGCGCATAGGGCCGCAGTTTGCCTATAGTTGTGACAGCGTGCCACACTGCGTGGATAGACCTGCAACGATGTTTTAAAAGCAAAAAAAGCAGCGTTTCCGCTGCTTTTTGTAGATTTTTTTGCCGCTATGTCCCTGCGGGGAAGAGTATCCTTGCAGGGACGGCCGCCGCAGCTGCCGTGCGCTTAGCGCACCAGCATGTCGAGCTTGTCCTTGACGTCTTTGTATTGCTCGGCTTCCGGCAAGGCAGCCTTCGTCTTGGTGATCGAAGGCCAGTTACGGGCCAGATCGACGTTGATCTTGATGAAGGCTTGCTGGTCGCCCGGCACGTCTTCTTCCGCGAAAATCGCGTTCACCGGGCATTCTGCCACGCAGACGGCGCAGTCAATACATTCGTCCGGATCGATCGCCAGGAAGTTCGGGCCTTCCCGGAAACAATCTACCGGGCAGACATCGACGCAGTCGGTATAGCGACAGGCGATGCAGGATTCGGTGACAACGTGGGTCATAACAGTCCTATCAATTTGGGGGAGGTGCTGTAGCGCCTGCAGGAAATTCGGCGGCGCATACTAAAGCAAAGCATTGTATTTTAAGGCAATTCGCTATTTCTCACAAATCCCGCTTATATACAATACATATAAGCAAATTCATTTTTTGACAGGGCCGTTGCCGCGCAGAGCGTGCAATTCAGCGACTATCCGGGACGTTGCCATGAAGAACGCGGCAAGAAAGCGACAGTCGCCCGCCGTCGCAGGGTGCAGGAGGGGCGGCGTACCAGCTTTCCGTGTGGTGTTTTTGTTTTACCCAAATCAAGATCGGTAAAAATAAGTGCCGGAACAATCAGGCGCTGGCGCGTATTTGCGTCAGCAACTGTTCCCAACGTGCATTTTCAGCACTGCCATCCTCGGCAAATGTGATGGTGCGGCGCGCGGTGGGCGCCTCGACGGTGATCTGCCAATGGGGGATATCGGCGCCCACCTGTTCGCCCGTAGGCTGCTGGTGCGTGAAAAAGCCGCTGCTGGCCAGTGCCGCTTCCAGCCCGGGGCCGGCCGGGTGGGCTTGCGTATCGATGTCGTACTGTTCGCTCAGGCCGGCAAAGCCGCCGCTGCTGCGGGCTGAAATTTTCATGCTGCTCCTTCTTGAGGACGGTGGTGGGACGTGATGCGGCATGCCATCGCCTGCGGCTGACTGCTGGCGGGCCTGCGGCGTTGGGTGTTTATCGGGGGGCGTAACTGCGGCACCAGGCCGCCAGCGCTTCGCGCTCCGCTTCCAGCAATTGATCCGATTCGCTGTATTCCGCATGGTTCATGGTACCGCAGCAGGCGCGCCTGTCTTGCACCGCACCCTCGTCATCGACGATGCCTGCGGTAAAGGTCATTTGCCCATCCTCCGTCATGGCATTGTCCTTGAGCACTTCGCGCACGGTAAAGCTGTTGCGGATGAAATCCAGGTAGGCGCCGTGGCCGTCGGCCTGGGCGATCGTCAGCATGTGGCCAGCCACATCGGCATACGTGGCCGCATGGTCGGGAGACGCCAGCAGGGCGCGCAAGACCAGGCTGCGCAGGTAGTCGCCGCAACGGTGCAGCACGGCCGCGTCATCTTCCAGCTGGGGCTGGCGTTCGTGGGCAAAGATGTCGGCCAGGATGTCGTAGATGGCGCCTGTAAACACTTGCGAGATGGCGTGCACTTCCGTGCCAGCCTCCGATAATTTGATGTCATTGTCGGCATTGCGCAAACCGTTCGGCCGGCCCAGCGCCAGGCCGAACTGCTCCGCCAGGTCGGCGAGAAACGTTTTGTCGTGCAGGTCGGACTTGGTTTGCGCGATCACGGCTTCGACCTGGTCCAGCTGCGACAGAGCCAGGAAGATGGCCGTCAGGTCGCCGAACGACTCGTGCAAGCCGCCCGTTTGGGGCGGGTTGTTGCTGAGCAGCCAATTCGGCTTGAGACCATCGAGGATGGCGTGCCCTGTTTCATGCGAGACGATGTCGAGCGAACGGCAGGTGTAGACGCGCTCGTTGGCGCCGCTGGGAATGAAGTCGCCGAACTTGAGGGCCTTGTCGCTGCGGCTGTAATAGGCATTCATGACATTGGGCAAGCCGTGCGGGAACACGCGCAGCGGGGCCGTGTTGCTGGCACTATTCCATTGCCAGGGCAGGGGCGGCGCCGTGTCGTTGCTGGCCAGCGCGCGCTGGTACATGGTGAGCGTCATGCGCACGATGGCAAACGTGTGCACGGCATCGAACTGGTCGGAGTTGGGGGAGACGATGAAGTCGCCGAAGGCATTCGGGCTGACCTGGGCGATGCCCGGTTCGCCAAACGTGATGCGCGCGTCGCGCGGGCCTTGCAGGATCAGGCCGGGCAGGAAGCTCTTGCGCGTGCCCACTTCGCTCACGGACGGGTCTTGCTTCCAGATCAGTACGCGCGAACCGACGGGCACGGCGGCCCGGTTGCGGACCGTTGCCTCGGTCAGGCGGGGCGGGCCCGGCTGCAGGGTCAGTTGCGCATTCTTGCGGTGCAGACGGTAGGGCGCCGATGGGGTAGGGACATAGCCGACGGGCAGAGACACGCATTTGGTCAGCACGGCTTCGACCGGCACGATGACTTTCTGGTCCATGGTAGCTCTCCAAGACACGCGCAACTGGAACTGGAATAGTCGTCCCGCTTCGGCGCGTCCGGTTTGATCCGGCGCAAACGATGCGTGGGAAGGACGGGCTTTTTTAGCCGTCCGGCGCCGGCTGCCGCCGTACCCGCCGCATGGCGGCTGGTATGATGCTGGCCGTATTGCCCCGTTTTTATAATAAAAGGATCGTTTGATGGCGGATATAAATATAGTTCAGCAACATAAGCTGACAGCAGCAAAGGCGCGCGAAGCGGCGCAGCAAGTGGCCGACAAGCTGGCCCAGGAATATGACCTGGCGTGCGCCTGGGATGGCGATGTGCTGCGCTTCGAGCGCAGCGGCGTCGATGGTTCGCTGACCCTGGAAAAAGAGCAGGCGCAACTGCAAATCAAGCTGGGCTTCATGCTCAGTGCCTTCGCTTCCACAATCGAAGGCAAGATTGCCGAGAAGATGCGCAAGGTGTTTACCGAGTCAGTTTGATGGCATTTCACCCGCTTGTCTGGCGCCATGTTTGGTGCTAGAGAGCGTGTCGCAGTGATGGGCGAAAAGACGATAAAAATACGTCTCTTTTCGCCTTTTTTACGCCTGACTGTACGCTGGCGAACATTGCTAGCACATTTCTATTTGGAAAGCCATTGGACTTTGGTGGCTTTTTGCGTTATACTTGAGTCATATTTACAACAGCTACACCGCGTTTCACCTTCTGCTTCGCAGTACTCTCCGCTCACTGAGTGGTGAATAATTCTTCGGGTTTTACACCCGCATCCAGTTAAAAGTAGCTTGGTCGATTTTTTTTCGGTCAAATACATTTGGTGCCATGTATTTGCATGGCGCTAGCGTTGTTAAAAGTCCTGAACCACAGCCTCTTTTAGCACGCACAGGGCACCCCGGCATCGGCTTTGGCCATCCGCTGGGCACACGCGTGTCACCCCCTGTTTTCTGTCGCTCCCGTGCGCTTTTGCGCCGTGGCGTAGCCGACGCAACAGGGTTTGCTGATTCCCGCCGCAAGCTAGCAGCTTGCTGGGTTTCATTCCATTCGTCAAATCGAGGGAGAACCACATCGTGGCAAAACAAATCATTATCGACCATGTGTTCAAAGTGTTCGGCGACAAGCCAGAAGAAGCACTTGAACTCGTCCACCAGGGCGCCAGCAAGCAGGACATCCTGGCCAAGACCGACTGCACCATCGGCGTTTTCGACGCCACCTTTACCATTGAAGCAGGCGAGATCTTCGTCATCATGGGCCTGTCCGGTTCGGGCAAGTCGACCCTGGTGCGCATGCTGAACCGCCTGATCGAGCCGACCGCCGGCCGCATCCTGATCGATGGCAACGACATCAATACCTTGCCGGACGCCCAGTTGCGCGCCTTGCGCCGCAAGGACATCAGCATGGTGTTCCAGTCGTTCGCACTGCTGCCGCAAATTACCGTGCTCGACAACACTGCCTTCGGCATGGAACTGGCCGGCATGCCCAAGGCCGAGCGCCATGCGCTGGCCCAGCAAGCTTTGGAGCAAGTGGGCCTGGACGGCTACGGTGCCAGCTATCCCGACGAATTGTCGGGCGGCATGCAGCAGCGCGTGGGCCTGGCCCGTGCTCTGGCCTGCGATCCATCGATTTTGCTGATGGATGAAGCGTTTTCCGCGCTCGATCCGATTATCCGTACGGAAATGCAATCGGAACTGCTGCGTTTGCAGCAAATCAAGCGCCGCACCATCGTCTTCATTTCGCATGACCTCGACGAAGCCATGCGCATCGGCGACCGCGTTGCCATCATGAAAGACGGCCATATGGTGCAAGTGGGCACGCCGGAAGAAATCCTGCGCAAACCTGCCAACGATTACGTGCGCAACTTCGTGCGCGGCGTCGATGCGGCGGCCGTTTTCAAGGCCAGCGATATCGCCCGCAAGAGTCAGATCGTCGTGTCCGAGTCGCCGAGCCGCGGCTCGCGCGCCGCGCTGTCGATGCTGGAAGAGCAGGATCGCGCCTTTGCGTATGTCGTCAATCCGCAGCGCAAGTTCCTCGGCGTCGTCTCGGCCGATTCGCTGCGTAGTGCGCTCGACGGCCATGTCGGTCCGCTGGGCCTGGCGCATGCCTATCTGCCTGATGTGCAGACCATCAATGCAGATGAACCAGTCGCCGGCCTGTTCGGCCAGGTGGCGCAACTGCCTTACGCCGTCCCTGTGGTGGCCAATGACGGCAGCTTCCGCGGCGCCATCAGCAAGACAACCTTGCTGAAGTTCCTCGACCGCGATACGCCAGCCATTGCCGAGCCACAACAACAGAAAGGACAAGCATGAACCCAAGCACCGTTTCCACAGTAGAACCTGTTGTTGAACAGGCCGCCCAGATCAATCCCTGGGCGCTGACGCCACCCACCGACGCCAGCACCGCGTGGCTGGACGCCGCCGCGCCTGCCGTGCAGCCGGAACATGCGACCGGCTTTCACCTGACGCAGATTTTCGACGGCTCGCTGCCCCTGGAAAGCTGGATCAACCAGGGCCTGGGCTGGGTCGTCGCGCATTTCCGTCCCTTTTTCCAGGCAGTGCGCGCGCCGATCGACAGTGTGTTGTCCGGCGTGGAAGGCGTGTTGCTGGCCGCCCCGTCGCTGACGGTGATCGCCATCATCGGCTTGCTGGCGTGGCAATTTACCAGCCGCACTCTGGCCGTCGGCACCGTCCTGGCGCTGCTGGTCGTGTCGATGCTGGGCATCTGGCCGGAAGCCATGACCACCCTGTCGCTGGTATTGACGTCGCTGGCCTTCTGTCTGGCCATCGGTTTGCCGTTGGGTATTTTCCTTGCCAGCAGCGACCGCGCGCAGAATATCCTGCGCCCCCTGCTCGACGCCATGCAGACGACGCCCGCCTTCGTCTATCTGGTGCCGGTGGTGATGCTGTTTGGTATCGGTAATGCGCCAGGCGTGATCGTGACGATCATCTTTGCCCTGCCGCCGCTGGTGCGCCTGACCAACCTCGGTATCCGCCAGGTGCGTCCCGATCTGATCGAAGCGGCCCGCGCCTATGGCGCCTCGCCGTGGCAGTTGCTGACCCGCGTGCAATTCCCGCTGGCCATGCCGTCCATCATGGCCGGTATCAACCAGTCGCTGATGCTGTCGCTGTCGATGGTCGTGATTGCCTCGATGATCGCCGTCGGTGGCCTGGGCCAGATGGTATTGCGCGGTATCGGCCGCCTGGACATGGGTCTGGCGACCGTGGGTGGCCTGGGCATCGTGCTGCTGGCCATTACCCTGGACCGCTTGACGCAAGCGATGGGCCAGCCACGCCGTGGCGTGCGCCACTGGTACCAGACGGGTCCTGCCGGTTTCGTGCTGCGCCTGGTGCGCGGCAACACGGAGAAAAATAATGTTGAACAGCAAGCCACGCTGGCCAACGCACAATAAAGGATACACATGCATCAAATTGACAATTTTAAAGTGACGCAAAAATCGCAACGCAAGTTCCAGCTGTTTTCCGCCCTGGCGATCGCCGTCATGGCCCTGACCACCAGCCTGGCCATGGCGCAGACGCCGGCCGTCGCCGATGCGCTGCCCGGCAAGGGCATCAAGGTGCAGCCGCTGCAAAGCTCGATCGCGGAAGAAACCTTCCAGACCATGCTGGTCGACAAGGCCCTGGAAAAGCTCGGCTACGAAGTGCAGCCGATCAAGGAAGTGGAGTATCCGACCGCGCATATCGCCATCGCCAACGGCGACGCCACCTTCATGGCCGTGCACTGGGATCCGATGCACAAGGATTTCTATAACAATGCGGGCGGTGACGCCAAGCTGTTGCGCACGGGCCAGTATGCCGGTCCTGCCGCGCAAGGTTATCTGATCGATAAGGCGACTGCAGAGAAATACAACATCACGAATATCGACCAGTTGCGCGACCCGACCCTGGCCAAGCTGTTCGACCACGATGGCGATGGCAAGGCCGACTTGACGGGCTGCAATCCCGGCTGGGGCTGCGAAGCGCTGATCGAGAAGCACATGGATGCGTACAAATTGCGCGAGACGGTGACGCACGTGCAGGGCAGCTATGCGGCCCTGATCGCCGATACCCTGGGACGCTACAAGCGTGGCGAATCCATCCTGTACTACACGTGGACGCCGTATTGGGTCAGTGGCGTGCTGGTGCCGGGCAAGGATGTGGTCTGGCTGAAAGTGCCGTTCTCGGCCAATCCGGACAAGGTAAATACCCGCCTCGACGATGGCAGCGATTACGGCTTTGCCGTTAACACGGCGCGCATCGTGTCCAACAAGGCCTGGGCGGAGAAAAACCCTGCCGCGGCCAAGTTGTTCGAAGTGATGCAATTGCCGGTGGCCGACATCAATGCGCAGAACGAGCGCATGCGCCGCGGTGAAAACACGCAAGCCGATATCGCCCGCCATACGGCCGGCTGGATCAAGTATCACCAGCAAAAGTTTGACGGCTGGATCGCGCAAGCGCTGGCGGCGGCAAAGAAGTAAATTTGCGGCTGACACTGGCGTAAAAAAAAGTGGCTACCGATTTGGTAGCCACTTTGACGTTAACGGCCTGTTTTTGTGGTTTTTGGTGAGTTTTCAGCCGTTTTCGGCCTATTTCTCCGCAAAACAGGCGTTTGTTGCGTTTAATCCATCAAGTCTTCGATCAGGTCGATGTATTGCTGTTGTGCCTCTTCCTTCGAGGTGCCTGCCAGGGCCGCCCAGGCGTCGAATTTGGCGCGGTTGACGAAATCGGTCATGCCAGGGCGCTCGCCCGTGGCGTCGCCGCTCGAGGCTTGCTTGAACAAGGCGTAGATTTTCAACAAGGTCATATTGTCCGGACGCTCGGACAGGGTCTTGGAATCGAGCTGCGCTTGTTCGAATTGCTCTTGTAAACTCATGATGGCTCCTGTGTGCTGATGGAATCGCTGGAAAAGTGCGGCAGGCCCGGTGGAGTGGCCACCGTGCGTGCTGCAGTGCCTGACATCATAGTGAAAAAAAGGCGTCGTGCATTAGAGGGCATACTCAAAACAAAAACGCCGCCGCTGAGTGAACAGGGGCGGCGTCTGGCGCAGTCGTTGGAATGCAGCCTGGTCGGTGCTTGGTTGCTACTTACACGCCCAGCAGCTCGACGTCGAAAATCAGGGTGGCGTTCGGTGGAATCACGCCGCCGGCGCCACGTGCGCCATAGCCCAGTGCTGCCGGGATGATCAGCTGGCGCTTGCCGCCCACTTTCATGCCTTGTACGCCTTCGTCCCAGCCTTGAATGACGCGGCCGGCGCCCAGCGGGAATTCGAATGGATCGTTGCGGTCCTTGCTCGAGTCAAATTTCGAACCGGCACTGCCGTCGTCGTTTTGCAGCCAGCCCGTGTAATGCACGACAACATTGTTGCCGGCTTGCGCTTCAGCGCCTTCGCCAACGACGGTATCGATGTATTGCAGGCCGGAAGCAGTAGTGGTGGTGGTCATGATAATCCTTGTGTAGGCGATGAAAGCTTCAGATTGTAGAGCAATGAGTTGCAAAGCGCCATTCCAGGCCCCGCGTAAGGAAAAAGGGGAAATTACGGCGAAGTGTGGCTGCCGGTCGCATTTAAGGGGGATTTCACACAATAAATACAGTGTTCCACGTAAAATGCATGTTTTGTATTTAACAGTGATTTCTTCCATGTTCCGCAGTCTACGCCGCCTTGTTTTTTCCTCGCTGTGCCTGGTTTCCGCAATGTCTACGGCGCAAGCCGAAGTGGTGGTGGTGCTCAATTCCCGTGATGCTACGGTGCAATTGCTGGACCAGAAAACTTATGCTCCCCTGTCCACCTTTGCCGTCGGCAAGGAACCGCACCATTTGATGGAAACGCCGGACGGCAAGTCGCTGATCGTTGCCAGTTCCGTCGGTAACGAGCTGATTTTCCTCGACCCCGTCTCGGGCCAGATTCAGCGCCGCATCAGCAACATCCTCGACCCCTACCAGATCGGTTTTTCGCCGGACCAGAAATGGTTCATTTCCAATTCCTTGCGCCTGGACCGCATCGACCTGTACCGCTACGACGGCAAGAACCTGACTCTGGCCAAGCGCATCCCGCTGCCAAAACTGCCCAGCCACATGGCGTTCACGGCCGACAGCACCATGGCCTTCATTACGCAGCAGGGCAGCAACCAGGTCAGCGCCATCGACCTGGCCACGCAAACCGTGAAATGGACCATGCCTGTCGGCCCGGCGCCGGCCGGCATCACGATGACGCCCGATGGCAAGCATTTGCTGGTGGGCATCATGGGCAGCGATTACGTGGAAGTGATCGACTGGCGCACGCAAAAGACCGTCAAGCGCATCAAGGCGGGCGCCGGCACGCATAATTTCCGCGCGCTCGGTGATAACCGCATGACATTTGTCTCGAACCGCGTCTCGAACACGATCAACATCATCGACCAGCAAACGCTGGAAAACGTGGGCACCATCAATGTGCCCGGTGGCCCCGATTGCATGGAAATCACGCCCGATGGCAAGACCATGTGGGTAACCCTGCGCTGGATCAAGAAAGTGGCCGTGATCGATTTGACCACGCGCAAGGTGATCAAGACCATACCGGTGGGCCGCTCGCCCCATGGCGTGTATTTCGCCACCCACTCGCCGCGCATGTGATGACGATGAAACGTCTGATTTCCGCGGACCACGTGCCCGCCATGCTGCTGTGCGCCAGCGCCATGCTGTCGCCCGCGCATGCCGCCGCACCTGTGGCCGCAGCCGCATCTTCTGCGCCGGCCGCTTGCAAGGGCACGATTTACATGACCTTTGACACGGGCAGCCAGTCGCAAGCGCATCTGATCGCCGACGTGCTGAACAAGCGCCACATCAAAGCCACGTTTTTCCTGGCCAATGAAAAGACCACGCGCGGCGACTATTCGCTCGACCCGTCGTGGGCGCCGTACTGGAAAGCCAGGGTCGCCGAAGGCCATGCGTTCGGAACACATACGTTTGACCACGTGTACTGGAAGAAGGATCTGGCCAATGGCTTGATCCAGGTCAAGCCCCAGTTCGGCAAAGACGGCGGCAAGCTGGCGTCGTTGACGGATCAGCAGTTCTGCGAGGAATTGCGCCGTGTCGATACGCGCTTCCAGGAGCTGACCGGGCACAAGCTCGACCCATTCTGGCGCGCGCCGGGCGGCTACACGTCGCCGCGCACCCTGGCGGCCGGCAGCGCCTGCGGCTACCAGCATGCGGGCTGGGCGCCAGCCGGTTACTCGGGCGATGAGTTGCCCAGCGACAAGTATCCGAACGCCATGTTGCTGAAAAAAGCCCTTGCGAACTTGCGCAGCGGCGATATTTTCATTGCGCACATGGGCATTTGGTCGCGCAAGGAGCCGTGGGCGCCCGCCAACCTGGATGCCTTGATTTCCGGCTTGCAAGACAAGGGTTTCTGTTTTGCCACCCTGCGCGAGCATCCTGCCTACGCACAGAAGAAGGGGCAGCCATGAACGCCGCCGACATCCTCAGCCTCGTCACCCCCGTCATTGACGCCGTGGTCGACGCCTTTGGCGTGGCGCAAGGCTGGCTGTTCCAGACCATCGTCAACCCGCTCGTCTATCACCTGGGATTTGGCGAATTCACGGAAGAGGCGTTCGAGGGCACGGAGTGGTTGCTGATCGGCCTGTGCGAACTGGTGCTGCTGTTTCTCGTGCTGCGCCCGCTCGAAGCCTTGATTCCCGCACAAAAGATGACGGATCCGCGCGCCCGCTGGAACGACTTTATTTACACGGTGCTGCACCGCATCGGCCTGTTTTCCGTCGTGGTCTTCTTCACGCTCGATCCGCTGATGGATGCCTTGGCGGGCGCCTTGCGTTTCGACAATATCCATCCCTTGAATCTGGAATCGCTGTTGCCTGGCATCAGCCCTTTGCTCAGTTTTATCATTTATTTTGTGATACTGGATTTCGTTGACTATTGCTACCATCGGGCCTCGCACCATTTCGGCTGGTGGTGGGGCTTGCACAGCCTGCATCACAGCCAGCAAAACATGAACTTGTGGAGCGATGACCGCAACCACTTGCTCGATGACTTCTTGCGCGACGTGGTGATGGCCCTGGTGGCGCTCGGTATCGGCGTGCCGCCGGGCCAGTATGTGCTGCTGGTGTCGATTTCGCGCATTCTGCAAAGCTTGCAGCACGCGAATGTGAGGATACACTTCGGCCGCATCGGCGAGCGGCTGTTGATCTCGCCCCGTTTCCATCGCACGCACCACGCGATCGGCGTGGGGCACGAGTCAAAAGGCAAGGGCAGCATGGGCGGTTGCAACTTCGGCGTCGTCTTGCCGATTTGGGATATGCTGCTGGGCACCGCGAATTTCTCGGCGGGCTATGCGCGCACGGGCGTGCGCGACCAGCTGGCCCGCATCGACAGCCATGGCGTGGGCCGTCCGGGGCGCAACTATGGCCGCGGCTTCTGGCAGCAGCAATGGCTGGGCCTGCGCCGCATGGTGGAATTTGCAAGAATCAAACGAAAAGGACGCCGTTGATGCGTAATGTGCTGAATTCGTATGGCCGTGCCTTGCTGTCGCAATTGCATGGCAGGATACTGCTGCTGAGCGTCGCGCCGTTCATCCTGTCGCTGATTCTGTGGGGCGGCTTGCTGTACGTGGGCTTGCAGCCGCTGATCGACAGCCTGCATGCGCTGTTCACGCAGTACGATTTCTTCCGTACCAGTGGGCAGGTGCTGTCCACCTTCGGCCTGAGCACGTTGAAAGCCGTGATCGTGCCGCTGATCGCCATGTTCATGCTGCTACCGTTGATGATCTTGACGGCGCTGATCTTCATGGGCCTGTTCGCCATGCCGGCCATCGGCCGTCACGTGGGCGGGCGGCACTTTCCGCAGCTGGAAAAGAAACATGGCGGCAGCCTGCTTGGCAGCGTTGGCACCTCGCTGGCCGCGTTCTTGCTGTTCATCGTCGTCTGGGTCATCATGCTGCCCCTGTACGCGTTTCCGCCGGCCGCGCTGGCAGGGCAAGCCGTGCTTTGGGGCTGGCTGACGTACCGCGTGATGGCGTACGACGCCATGGCCGACTACGCCAGCGTGGAAGAGCGCCGCGCCATCATGCGCACGCAGCGCTGGCCCCTGCTGGCCATCGGCATGGTGTCCGGCGCGGCCGGCGCCGTGCCGGGCATGTTGTGGATGGGCGGCGTGATGGCGGTGGTGTTCTTCCCCTTCCTGGCGGCGTTCGCCATCTGGCTGTATGTACTGATCTTTATCTTTACGGGTCTGTGGTTCCAGTATTACTGCCTGGAAGCACTGTCGCGGTTGCGGGGCGTACGCGGCATGACCGACGTGGCGCCGGCAGACGCCTGACCTTAGTGAATTCTGACCTTTAATCGAATCGAACGAGGAAGTTCCATGGCTATCGGATTGATCATCATCGGCGACGAAATACTGTCGGGCAAGCGCACGGACCAGCATTTCCCGAAAGTAGTGAGCATGCTCAAGGCACGCGGCTTGCAGCTGAGCTGGGCGGAATACGTGGGCGACGAACCGGCCCGCCTGGTCGCGTTGCTCAAGCGCAGCTTTGCCAGCGGCGACATCGTTTTCAGCTTTGGCGGCATCGGCGCCACGCCGGACGACCATACGCGCCAGGCGGCAGCCGATGCACTTGGCTTGCCGCTGGTGCTGCATCCGCAGGGCAAGCTCAATATCCAGCAGCGCATCACGGAAATGGGCGAAGAGGCGGGCGTACCGGCGGACTTGCACTCGCCGGAAAATCTGCATCGCCTGAAAATGGCGGAATTTGTCGAAGGCGCCGAGCTGATTCCGAATCCGTACAACAAGATTGCCGGCTTTGCCGTGCGCGAGCATTATTTCGTGCCAGGCTTTCCCGTCATGTCCTGGCCCATGATCGAATGGGTGCTCGATACGCATTATGCGCACCTGTTCAACCAGGTGCCGCATGCGGAACATGCTTTGCTCGTGTATGAAACGGCTGAGTCCCTGTTGACGCCGCTGATGGTGCGCCTGGAAGCGGAGTTTCCGCTGATCAAGGTGTTCAGCCTGCCCAGTGTGGGCGATGCGCAGACGCGCCGGCATATCGAACTGGGCGTCAAGGGCGAGCCCGCGCAAGCGGCGGCCGCCTTTGCGCAGATGTGCGCCGCGCTCGATACTCTGCAGGCGGAATACACCACCATCTGACATGCAGCCAGGCCGGCGACGGCAGCTTTTTCGCTGGCGTCCAGCCCACCTTGCATCTATGTACGCAAGCGTACGTTCCAAGACGTTGTTTTTTTGCGAAAATCTTCAATGAAGCAAGATTTTTGTGCGCGCTCCTCAGTCGTTGTCATGCCGATGTGGTGGAATGGTGAACAGGAGCCTGGCGTGTCAAACGCGGGGTTGCCTGCCTGTGCAGTAGCGTGTTTTTTTGATTCACCGGTATGGACATCATGTTAAGCAAGCTTTGTTGTGACCGGCCCTGGCTGGCCCTCGTCTTATCCTGCGCGGAGCGGTATCGCTACCGTATTTCCCGCGCCGTCCAAACCCAACCTTACCCCAGCATCCCATGACAGACACAGGCGTCAATCTGGCCGCGCAAGAGCGGCCCCCTTCTGATCCACTCACCGACGCGGGCGCCGAGGCGCCGCCGCCGGTGAGCCCGCCGAAGAAGCGCCGTTCGCGCATCTGGCCGATCTTTGCCATCATTGTGTTGGCGCTGATCGCCGGCGTGGCCTGGTTCGTCATGCGCGAAGTGCGCACCTCGGCCCTGCAGGCGGAATTTTTTACGCGCCTGGACCGCCAACTGGCGTTCAAGGTCGAGCCTGGCCCAGCGCCGGCGGGCGCCATCCGCTATCCGCAGCACGGCCCCTACGACGAGCGCCTCGGCTATGCCAGCTTGCCGGACTTCATCACCAAGCTCAACGCGCGCGACTATGAAGTGACGGCGCAGGCGCGCATGTCGCCGAAAATGGTGCAACTGGTCGACCGGGGCATCTTTGCCACGTATCACGAGAAAAACCGCGCGGGATTGTCCATCCTCGATTGCCGCGCCGCGCCCCTGTTCGCGGCCAGCTATCCTGAGCGCATGTTCGACGGCTTTGCCGAAGCGCCGCCAGCGCTCGTGCAAAGCCTGCTGTTCATCGAAAACCGCGAATTGCTCGATCCGGGCACGCCCGCGCGCAATCCCGCCGTGGAATGGGACCGCCTGAGCAAGGCCATCCTCGACAAGGCGTTGAACCTGTTCGGCGGCCATCGCGGTGGCGGCGGCAGTACCCTGGCCACGCAAATTGAAAAATACCGGCATTCGGAAGATGGCCGCACCAGTTCCATGCAGGACAAGCTGCTGCAAATGATTTCGGCCAGCTTGCGCTCGTATCAGGATGGCGAAAACACCATGGAAGCGCGGCGCAAAATCGTCGTCAATTACCTCAACACCGTGCCGCTGTCGGCAAAAAGCGGTTTTGGCGAAGTCAACGGCATTGGCGACGGCATGTGGGTCTGGTATGGCCGTCCATTTGCCGAAGTGAAAACTTTGCTTAACGGCAATATGGACCAGCCCGGTAGTGCGCTGGCCTACAAGCAGGCGCTGAGCCTGTTGATCGCGCAGCGCCGTCCCTCGCATTACCTGGTGGCCGGCGGCGCCGATCTGGAAGAATTGACCAACAGCCATCTGCGTTTGCTGGCGCAAGCGGGCGTGATCTCGCCACAGCTGCGCAATGCGGCCATCGCCGAGAAGCTGCGCCCGTCGACGGCCTCGGGGGCGCAATCGGAAGCGTCGACCTCGTTCGTCACGCGCAAGGCCTCGAATGCCGTGCGTAATCATCTGGCCAGCATGCTCGGCGATCCGCGCTTGTACAACCTCGACCGCCTCGACCTGAAAGTGGTCAGCACGCTCGACGCGCAGGCGCAGAACGCCGTCACCAAGGTCTTGCGCGAGCTGCGCGACCCGGAAGTGGCGAAAACGGCCGGCCTGACGGGCAAGGGCATGCTGGGCAATGGCGACCCGGCCAACGTGGTCTACAGCTTTACCTTGCTGCAAAAGGGCGATCAAGCCAACTTGCTGCGCGTGCAGACGGATAACTACGACCAGCCGCTCGATATCAACGAAGGCGCCAAGCTGGACCTCGGTTCCACGGCCAAGCTGCGCACCCTGGTGACCTATATGGACATCATCGACCAGCTGCACCAGCGCTACAGCGGCATGGGCGCCGCCGAGCTGGGCAAGATCGCCGTCGATCCGAAGGACATGCTGTCGCAGTGGGCGATTGCCTATCTGAAGCCATTGCCGGTCGGCGAGGCGCGCAATTTACCTGCCATGCTGGCAGCCGCCATGGAACGCAAATATTCGGGCAACCCGGGCGAAGGCTTCTTCACGGGCGGCGGCTTGCACCATTTCGGCAACTTCTCCAAGCTCGACGACAGCCGCATCATGACGGTGCAGCAGGCGCTGCGCCAGTCGACCAATCTGGTATTCGTGCGCCTGATGCGCGATGTGGCCCGCTACTACATGTTCTCGCGTCCCGATTCCTCGGCTTCCCTGCTGGCGGACGCGGACGATCCACGCCGCGCGCAGTACCTGAGCCGGTTTGCCGACAAGGAAGGGCGCGAGTTCCTGCACCGTTTCTACCAGAAGTACCGCGGCAAGAGCGTCGACGAGCAGGAAAAGATCCTGCTGGCCAGTATCCGCCCGACGCCCGTGCGCCTGGCGAATATCTTCCGCACCGTCAATCCGAAGGGCACGGTGGCGGAATTCGGCGATTTCCTCAACGCCAACTTGCCATCGCAAAACGAAGTGCCGCCCGAGCGCGTCGCCAAGATGTACCAGCAGTACGCGATGGAAAACTGGTCCTTGGCCGACCGCGGTTATCTTGCCAATGTGCATCCGCTGGAATTGTGGATGGTCGCGTACCTGCGCCAGCATGAAGGTTCCACCCTGTCGCAGATGGTGGCGGCCAGCGAAAAGGAACGCCAGGAAGTGTATAAATGGCTGTTCAATACGCACCGCAAGCATGCGCAGGACCGCCGCATTGCCAACTTGCTGGAAGTGGAAGGTTTCCTGGAAATCCACCGCCAGTGGAAGAAGATGGGTTATCCCTTCGACTCGCTGGTGCCGTCCTACGCGACCACCCTGGGCGCATCGGCCGACCGCCCCGCCGCGCTGGCCGAGTTGATGGGCATCATCATCAACGATGGCGTGCGCAAACCGAGCGTGCGTATCGATTCCATGCATTTCGCCGCCAATACGCCGTATGACACCATGGTCAAGCGGGGCAGTAAGGTGGAGGCGGAACAGGTCTTGTCGCCGGACGTGGCCAAGGCCGTCGCCAAGGCCATCCGCGAAGTGGTGTCGGACGGTACGGCGAAACGGGCGAAGACGGCATTCGTCGGCGCCGACGGCGTGCCGATTCCGATGGGCGGCAAGACGGGCACGGGCGACCAGCGCTTCGACGTGTATGGCGCCGGCGGCCGCCTGATCGAGTCGCGCTATGTGAACCGTTCGGCCACGTTCGTGTTCAATATCGGCGAGCGTTTCTATGGCAGCATGACGGCGTATGTGCGGGGGCCGGAATCGAAAAATTACGACTTCACCAGTGCCTTGCCGGTGCAGCTGCTGGTGTCGCTGGCGCCGAGCCTGATGCCGCTGATCGAGCCGCCCGCGCCGGCCGAAGGCGTGGCCAGGCAGTGCACGAATTAAGCTGTTGTTACAGCTGAAAGCCGGCCTTCACGGGCCGGTTTTTTTTGCGCGAAGGAAAAGGAAATATGCACAGGACGCAACAGATTTTTGAGCAATACCACCGTTTCGACGATGGATCATTGGTGTCGATCGAACAGCTGTACCAACCCCGGGGCGTGCAGGCCGTGCGCATCGTGTTATATGCAAGAA
The DNA here is from genome assembly GCF_051380845.1 of Janthinobacterium salmonicoloratum. Taxonomy (NCBI): domain Bacteria; kingdom Pseudomonadati; phylum Pseudomonadota; class Betaproteobacteria; order Burkholderiales; family Oxalobacteraceae; genus Janthinobacterium; species Janthinobacterium salmonicoloratum. The sequence goes on from NZ_JBNYXV010000010.1 coordinate 116,328, forward strand.
ATCATGGATTGGACGGAAATGTTTGGCGCCAGGTGGCCATCACGGTGGGTGACGTGCGGGAATTGATGATGAAGACGCCGGGCAACTTCATCAACCGCATCTGCTGCGCCGTGAAGTTGCTGCGTTTCGGCGACGTCTGGTGCGTCGATGTCGACGGCACGTATACGCACGATGATCCCGCTACACTGGACGAAGTGCGCCGCGATGGCGATTGCTACGTCATCGGCGGCACGGTCGAGGCAATCGAACTCGATTAACCGGCAAACACGGCGGTTTTAGCTTCCAGGCGCGCGTGATACGCGGCGATGGCCGGATACTCGGGACGCTGCATGGGCGCCATCAGCCAGCGTTTGACAGACAGTCCCAGCACGATATCGGCCAAGGTAAACTGTTCACCGCAGACGAAGGCGCCCGTGCGCTGCAACTGCTGTTCCAGGATACCCATCATCTTGTTCCATCCGGCAATACCGGCCGCCAGTTGCGCCGCATCCTGGTGTGCCGGGCTCTGGCGCACCAGCGACATGAAGGCGTAGCGCCAGCTGTTGTTCAAATCACCCATTTGCCAGTCCATCCATTTTTCCACTTCCGCGCGGGCGCGGGGGTTACCTGGCAGCAAGTCGTCGCGGCCAGCCTGCGCGCACAGGTAGCGGCAAATGGTGTTCGATTCCCAAAGCACCAGGTCGCCATCAAGCAGCACGGGCACCATGGCGTTCGGGTTCAAGGCCAGGAAGGCCGGGTCGTCCGTGCCGCGAAAGCCGCTGCCCCAGTCTTCGCGTTCGTACGGCAGGTCGAGTTCCTCGCACGTCCACAAGACTTTGCGGACATTGATCGAGGCGGCTTTTCCAAGAATTTTCAGCATGCGGGGCTCCATAGGACAGGTGATCGACCTGCCACTGTAGCCGAAATGGCCACGCCGCGCATGTGAAAGTGCCTTGCATAGTTGAGGTTTTCTTGGCATCGTAGCCACCCATGAAACCTATGCGCCACCACATGTCCAAAATCCTCGCGTTCAGCCGCTTTTCCGTGCGCGATTTCCTCGCCACCGCCGGTCCCACCCTGCTGCTGGTCGGCGCGTTTTGCGCGCTCGCTTACTGGCTGGTCGACCCGGCGCCGCCGCGCCAGGTGAGCCTGTCGACGGGGCAGGACAATAGCGCGTATGAAGAATTCGGCAAGAAATACGCGGCCACCCTGGCCAAGCACGGCATCAAGGTGACCTTGCAGCCGTCGCTGGGCTCGCAGGAAAACCTGCAGCGCCTCAATAGCGGCAAGACCGATATCGCTTTCGTGCAAAGCGGCTCGACGGAACACGCCGATGCCGAGCGCCATGGCCTCATATCCTTGGGTAGCCTGTTTACGGAACCCGTCTGGCTGTTCCTGCGCGAAGACAAGGCGGTGACGGAACTGACGCAATTGAAGGGCATGAAGATCAACCTGGGGCCCGAAGGCACGGGTGTGCCCAGCCTGTTCCGGCAGTTGCTGTCCGTCAATGGTGTCGAAGCGAACGAGTTGACGGTGAGCGATTTGCAAAACACGCCTGCCACGGTGGAACTGCTGGAAGGGCGCATCGACGGCCTGGTGTTCAGCTCGGCGCCGGAAGCGCCGCTGATCCAGATGCTGCTGCAAACGCCAGGCATCAAGCTGTTTGATTTTTCGCAAGCGGAAGCGTACACGCGGCGCCTGCCTTTCCTCACGCATGTCGTTTTGCCGCGTGGTATCGTCGACCTTGGGCAGAACATTCCCGCGCAGGATTATCACCTGATCGCGCCAACCGCCACTTTAGTCGCACGCGAAGACTTGCATCCGGCCCTGATCGACTTGTTCGTGCAGGCGGCGGCCGGCATCCACGGCGGCACGGGCTGGTTCCAGCAGCAAGGGCAATTCCCATCCGCGCGTTACACGGAAATTCCCGTTGCGCCGGAAGCGCTGAAATTCTACAAGGATGGCGCGCCCGTGCTGCAGCGCTATATGAGTTTCTGGCTAGCCAATTTCTTTGACCGCATGTGGGTGCTGGTGGTGGCCTTGGGTGCCTTGATCCTGCCCCTGTCGCGCGTGGTGCCGCCCCTGTACGTGTGGCGCATCCGCTCGCGCGTGTACCGCTGGTATGGCCAGCTGCGCACGGTCGAGCAGGCGCTGGAAGACGTACCGGAAGAGCAGCGTGCGCAGGTGTATGCGGCGCAATTGCAACGGCTGGACCAGATCGAGGAAATGGTCAACCAGATATCGATTCCCCTGTCGTTTGCCGATGGCCTGTATGGCTTGCGCAGCCACATCAACTTCGTGCGCAAGCGCATTCTGACCCTGATGGGAGAACATCAGACGTTGGAAGCGGGCGAGCCGGCCTGAGGTCTTAAACAAGGGTGACTGACAGCTTGCGCCCGACCAGCGCGGCGGCCCGCAAGGTCAAACGCTGTTCAGTGAATCAGGCACCCAGCCACGGCAAGCCCGCCTTGCACCAGCCGCCGATCTGCTTGCGGTGGCCGTCGGCGTCCTTGTCGCCCTCGAAGCCTTCGAGGATGTCGAAGCAGTTGATATAGCCGTGCTCGGTGGCCAGCTTGGCGGCATGGCGCGAACGCACGCCGGAGCGGCACAGGAATAGCAGCACCTCATCCTTGCCGGCCTGGGCGGCCAGTTGCGCGAGGAAGTCGGGATTCGGCACGCCGCCCGGGTAGGTGGCCCACTGCACCGCACCATGCTGGGTATCGGCAAGGTCGACCCGGCCGACCCAGTCACGCTCGGCATTTGTGCGCACATCGATGAGTTTGGCGGCAGCATCGAGTTGCAGCAAGTCGTACGCTTCCTGCGGCGTGACAGCGCCGGCATATGGCGTACCTTCATTGGCCCGGCTGCGGGCGGTGCTCAGGATGTCGGCGGCGGTAGTCATGGCGTCCTCGAAAAAGTGGGAAGGTGTGTACGATTATAGTGCGCCGCCCACGCTCCGCAAACGGGAAACCATGGTGCACGGCGCATGCACCACGACGTGGCATTTTTTAAAAATCCGCACAAAATGCACGATAATGGTGCGTTATTCGTTTTTTGCACTTGCATAGTGCATTCTTGATGTGACGCAAACGCGTGTGAAAGTCGCGGGCAGGAAAACTTTCGCTGGGATGGCCAGGTTTTGACCTTGGCGGCCACGTCCGTCCAGAAGCTGGCATGGAATCTGCTATGATCCCTATGAGTTTTGGTGGCACGCAATGTTTGCTTCGCTTCATCAGCCCAGACGCATTAAGGTCGGCTCACCCCACATTCATTTAGGAGATACGCATGGCAATGACAGCCGCAGAAGTCTTGAAGATGGTAGAAGAAAACGAAGTCAAATTCGTTGATTTCCGCTTTGCTGATACCCGTGGTAAAGAGCAACACGTGACGGTTCCCGTGTCGCACTTCGACATGGACAAATTCGAGTCGGGCCACGCCTTTGACGGTTCTTCGATCGCTGGCTGGAAAGGCATTGAAGCGTCCGACATGATCTTGCTGCCGGATCCAAACACGGCCAATATCGACCCGTTCATGGAAGAAACGACCCTGTTCATGCAGTGCGACGTGATCGAACCGTCGGACGGCAAAGGCTACGACCGCGACCCGCGCTCGATCGCGAAACGCGCCGAAGCCTACCTGAAATCGTCGGGCATGGGCGATACCGCCTATTTCGGTCCTGAGCCAGAATTCTTCATCTTCGACAGCGTGCGCTGGAAGATCGACATGTCGGGCTGCTTCGTCAAGATCGGTTCGGACGAAGGTTCGTGGTCGACCGGCAAGGACATCGAAGGCGGCAACAGCGGCCACCGTCCTACCGTCAAGGGCGGCTACTTCCCGGTGCCACCAGTGGACAGCTTCCAGGACATGCGTTCGGAAATGTGCCTGATCCTGGAATCGCTGGGCATCCCGGTTGAGGTACATCATCACGAAGTCGCCGGCGCCGGCCAGAATGAAATCGGCACCAAGTTCTCGACCCTGGTCGAGCGCGCCGACTGGACGCAAAACCTGAAGTACGTGGTGTGGAACGTGGCGCACAGCTATGGCAAGACCGCCACCTTCATGCCGAAACCTATCGTTGGCGACAACGGTTCGGGCATGCACGTGCATCAATCCGTATGGAAAGATGGCAAAAACCTGTTCGCCGGCGACGGCTATGCCGGCCTGTCCGATTTCGCCCTGTACTACATCGGCGGCATCATTAAGCACGCCAAGGCGCTGAACGCGATCACCAACCCAGGCACCAACTCGTACAAGCGTCTGGTACCAGGCTACGAAGCACCAGTGAAACTGGCGTACTCGGCGAAAAACCGTTCCGCCTCGATCCGTATCCCGCACGTGGCCAATCCAAAAGGCCGCCGCGTCGAAGCGCGCTTCCCGGATCCACTGGCGAACCCGTACCTGTGCTTCGCCGCACTGTTGATGGCTGGCCTGGACGGCGTTGCCAACAAGATCCATCCGGGCGAAGCCGCCTCGAAAGATCTGTACCATCTGCCGCCAGAAGAAGACGCACTGATCCCGACCGTGTGCGCTTCGCTGGAAGAAGCACTGGACGCACTGGACAAGGACCGCGAGTTCCTGACCCGTGGCGGCGTGTTCAGCGATTCGATGATCGATGCTTACCTGGAACTGAAAATGCAGGACGTACAGCGCATGCGCATGACCACGCATCCTGCCGAGTTCGACATGTACTACTCGCTGTAATGGCGCCATGCCGGCAACTTGCCGGTAGTGAATAAAAAACGCGGGTGAGGCGATGGTCTTGCCCGCGTTTTTTTATGCAGTACGCCAAGGCGGTGATCGTACGGTGTTGTATAGTCGGCCCAGGAACGATGCGGCACGAGCCGACAGGAGTGAAGATTGACCAAGCATTACAGAATGGCGCTGATGGCAGGATTGCTGGGCGCGGCGGCACAGGCGCACGGACAGTTGTATGTCTGCGCCGATGCACAAGGACACAAGACCTACACGGACAAGCGCGCCGGCGCGCATTGCCAGTTGCTCGATTTGCCCGGCGCCATGACGGAGGCGCCGCGCAAGACGGCGCCGCTGGCCGGCGCGCCGGCCCGGTCCACGGTGCAGGCGGCTACGGCGGCGCCTGCCGCCGGCGCGTTTCCCAAGGTCGATGGCGCCGAGCAGCGCGCGCGCGACCTGGACCGGCGCCAGATCCTGCAGGACGAATTGCGCAGCGAAGAGCAGAAACTGGCGGCGCAGCGCCTGGAATTGAATGGCGGCCAGCCCGAGCGCCAGGGCAATGAGCGTAACTATGCGAAATACCAGGAACGGGTGGCGCAGTTGAAGGACAACATTGGCCGGACACAGCAGAACGTCGAGGCCCTGAAACGCGAGATCGCCAATATCCGATGACGAGACCATGACAATAGACAACCATTCCAGCCGTCCCGCCCACCTGGCCGGCCTTGATTTGCTGGCCTCGGCCGTGATCCTGCTCGACGGCGACGGCCGCATCAGCTATGCCAACGCGGCGGCGGAAAACCTGCTGGAAAGCTCATTGAAGGCCTTGTCGCGGCAAAAGCTGACGGCGCTATTCTTGAATCCCGACGAGCTGGCCGGCATTTGCGCGCAGGCGCTCGAACATAAATTTTCCGACTTGCGCCAGGACCTGAGCCTGGAACGCCTGGGACGCGAACCGCTGCGCGTGCACAGCATCATCAGCGCGCTCGATGCGCCGCGAGACAGCGTGCTGATCGAGCTGCGCGAGAACGTGCAGCAGCTGAAACTCGACCGCGAGGAGCGCATCCTCGACCAGAGCCAGGTCAACAAGGAGCTGATCCGCAATCTGGCGCATGAAATCAAGAACCCGCTGGGCGGCATCCGCGGCGCGGCCCAGCTGTTGGAACTGGAATTGCCGGCTTTGCACCTGAGCGAGCTGCGCGAGTATACGCAAGTGATCATCAAGGAAGCGGACCGCCTGCAGACCCTGGTCGACCGCCTGCTGGCGCCGCACCGCCGCCCGCATATCGTGGGCGACGTGAATATCCACGAAGTGTGCGAAAGGGTGCGCAGCCTGATCCTGGCGGAATTTCCCAGCGGTCTCACCATTTCGCGCGATTACGACGCCTCGATTCCCGAATTTCGCGGCGACAAGGAACAATTGATACAGACCGTGCTCAACATTGCACACAACGCGGCGCAGGCCCTGGCCGAACGCATCGAAGCGGGCGATGCGGAGCTGATTTTCAAGACGCGCGTGGCGCGCCAGGTGACCCTGGCCAAGGTCCGTTACGGCCTGGCATTAGACTTGCATATCATTGACAATGGACCGGGCATCGCACCGCAGATCCGTGACCGGATTTTCTACCCGCTGGTGTCGGGCAGGGAAGGCGGCAGCGGTTTGGGGCTGACCTTGGCGCAAACCTTCGTGCAACAGCACCTGGGCGTGATCGAGTGCGAAAGCCGGCCTGGATACACCGATTTCAGGATCGTTCTACCCTTGCCATAAGCGAGGAGGTATCCCACCCATGAAATCCATTGCGGGACGCACACACTAATGAAGCCAATCTGGATAGTTGACGACGACGAATCAATCCGCTGGGTGCTGGAAAAAGCCCTGGCGCGGGAAAATCTCGCCACCAAGAGTTTTGCCAATGCGCGCGACGCCATCGCCGCACTGGAATTTGACACGCCGCAAGTGCTCGTGTCCGATATCCGTATGCCGGGCGCGTCCGGCCTGGAATTGTTGCAGACGGTCAAGTCGCGTTTCCCCGGCTTGCCGGTCATCATCATCACGGCCTTTTCCGACCTTGATTCGGCCGTCGCCGCCTTCCAGGGCGGCGCCTTCGAATACCTGGCCAAGCCCTTCGATATCGACAAGGCTGTCGAGCTGATCCGCCGCGCGCTGGAAGAAAGCTTGCGCGAGACGAGCGTCGAATCGGGCCCGTCGGAAACGCCGGAAATCCTCGGCCAGGCGCCGGCCATGCAGGAAGTCTTCCGCGCCATCGGCCGCCTGTCGCAATCGAATGTGACCGTGCTCATCACGGGCGAATCCGGTTCCGGCAAGGAACTCGTGGCGCGCGCGCTGCACAAGCACAGTCCGCGCGCGGCGCAGCCTTTCATTGCCCTCAACACGGCGGCGATACCGAAGGATTTGCTGGAATCGGAACTGTTCGGCCACGAACGGGGGGCTTTTACGGGCGCCCAGACGACGCGCCGGGGCCGCTTCGAGCAAGCCGAGAACGGCACCCTGTTCCTCGATGAAATCGGCGACATGCCGTTCGACCTGCAGACGCGCTTGCTGCGCGTGCTGTCCGACGGCCATTTCTATCGCGTCGGCGGCCATCAACCCATGAAGGCGAACGTGCGCGTCATTACGGCCACGCACCAGAACCTCGAGCAGCGCGTACGCGACGGCCTGTTCCGCGAAGACTTGTATCACCGCCTGAACGTGATCCGGCTGCGCCTGCCCAGTTTGCGGGAGCGGCGCGAGGATATCCCCATCCTGGTGCGCCACTTCCTGGTGCAAAGCGCACGCCAGTTGGGCGTGGAAGCCAAACGCATGAGCGAACCGACGATGCAGTTTCTCAGCAGCCTCGATTTGCCCGGCAATGTGCGCCAGCTGGAAAACCTGTGCAACTGGATCACCGTCATGGCGCCGGGCCAGACGGTGGAAATCAAGGACTTGCCGCTGGAATTGACGCAGGGGCAGGGCGATGGTGCCGCCACTGCGGCGGTGGGCGAGGCTGCACCGGCGGCCGTTGCCCATCCGCACGGCGGCCAGGTGTTCGAAGCCGCCGCGCCCGCCACCGGCGCGCCGCCGGGCTGGATCGGCTTGCTGGAATTGCAGGCGGCCGGCATGCTGGGCGCCGGGCAGCAGGAAGTCATGGCCGTGCTGGGAAGGCAATTCGAGTCGGCCCTGATCAAGACGGCGCTCAAGCATACGCACGGGCGCAAGAATGACGCCGCCGTGCGCCTGGGCATCGGCCGCAACACCATCACCCGCAAGATCTCCGAACTGGGCATCGACGGCGCCAAGGACGATTGATTCCTGTGCGGACGGGGCACCGCCCCGTCCGCTTCCCCTCCCGGCGTCCCTTGCACGCCACAACACCCACAACAATGGCAGGCGATAAGGTAAGCTGGCGCCTGTCGGACTGTTTCGTCCGGTGTTAACTTTCATTGTGGAACTGTATGCTGATTAACTGCGTGGCCTATCAGGATGGCAAAAAACTGGCCGACTTGCCGATTGACGATATCAGCGATTACGTCGAACGCCCCGACTGTTTCGTCTGGGTGGCCCTGCTCGACGCCACGCCGGCTGAGCTGAAACAGATGCAGCACGAGTTTTGCTTGCACGAACTGGCGGTGGAAGACGCGCAGCGGGGCCACCAGCGTCCGAAGATCGAGGAATATGGCGACTCCCTGTTTGCCGTCGTGAAAACCGTTGAAATGGTCGAGAACGAACTGGTGCTGGGCGAAGTCGACATTTTTGTCGGCGCCAATTATGTGCTTTCGTCGCGCAGCAACAGCTCGCAAGGTTTCCTCGGCGTGCGTGCGCGTGCCGAGCGCGAACCGCATTTGCTGCGCCAGGGTTCGGCCTTCGTGCTGTACGCGCTGATGGACGCCGTCGTCGACCGTTATTTTCCCGTGCTGGACGCGCTCGAATCGGAACTGGAACTGATCGAGGACCGCATCTTCGACCGTGGTACCGAGCGCGACAATATCGAACGGCTGTATCAATTGAAGCGCAAGGTCATGGTCTTGCGCCATGTGGTGGCGCCCCTGATGGAAGCGGTGGGCAAGTTGCACGGCGGGCGCGTGCCGCCGCTGTGCCACGATACCCAGGAGTATTTCCGCGACGTGCACGACCACCTGGCGCGCATCAATGGCACGCTCGACACCATCCGCGACACCATCAGCACGGCCATCCAGGTGAATCTGTCGATGGTAGCCATCGACGAGAGCGAAGTGAACAAGCAACTGGCGGCCTGGGCCGCCATCTTCGCCGTGTTTACCGCGTTTGCCGGCGTGTGGGGCATGAACTTCAAGTTCATGCCGGAGCTGGACTGGCATTATGGCTATCCGGCCGCCGTGGCAGTGATGAGCTGTGTCTGCGGTTATATGTATTACTTGTTCAAGCGTTCCGGCTGGCTGTAAAAAATTCCTGTATATCTGTATTATTAAGCAATATCCAGGGGTACAATCGCGGCAGGTCCGCTGGGGCGGGCCATGGCTGAGAGTCGCCGCGCCGGCAGCTGTGCCTGCGCTTCCGGTGCTGTGCAGGAGCATTCATGAGTATTCCGTTGTTTGATGTGAATTCGCAAGAACCCCTGTTCGATGCCGAGCAGCGGCGCACCCTGGCGGAAGCGGCCCTGCGCTCGATCACCGCCTCGACGGCGCACGCCCGTGGCGACGACTTTTTGCGCATCCTCGTCAAGGACCTGGCCGAAGCGCTCGACGTGCACTATGTGATCGCCGGCCGGCTGGTGCGCATGGCCGATGGCAGCGAAGGCATCCGCACCCTCGCCCTGTGGGGCGGGAATGACTACCAGCCGAATATCGAATACAGCCTGGAACACACGCCATGCCAGGACGTAACCTGCCAGAGCATGTGTTTTCATGGCAGCGATATCCAGCGTCGCTTTCCATTCGATAGTCTCCTCGTCGACATGCAGGCGGAAAGCTATGTCGGCATGCCGCTGATCGATACCGATGGCAAGACCCTGGGCATCCTGTCGGCCATCGACACGCGGCCAATCGATGAAAACAAGCGCTTGCTGGCGCTGTTGCTGCTGTCGATCTTCTCTGCCCGCAGCGCGGCCGAGCTGCAGCACCAGGAGCGCACCCAGCAGCTGGAAGAAATTCTGCGCGTGCGCACCGAATCGCTGCTGGCGGCGCAGGCGAACCTGATCGAACAGGAGCAGATGGCGGCCCTCGGTTCGCTGGTGGCCGGCGTGTCGCATGAAGTCAACACGCCCATCGGCGTGGCACTGACGGCGGCATCGAGCATGGGCAGTTATGCCGACCAGCTGGTGCAGCTGCTGGGCGGCGCCAAGGTCAGCCGTGCCGAACTGATCGACATTGCTGAATCCCTGAAAGGTGCGGCGGCCCTGATCGAGCGCAACCTGGCGCGCGCCGCCGACCTGATCGGCAATTTCAAGCAACTGGCCGTGGACCAGGTCAGCGAATACGTGGCCGACCTGGCGCTGCACGACTATGTGCACGGCCTGGTGTCGGCGCACAGCCCGGAATTGCGCAAGGCGGCGCTGGGCGTGGAACTCGACATCGCGCCCGATTGCCAGGTGCGCCTGGCGGCTGGCAAGCTGTCGCAAATCCTCTCGAATCTGCTGATGAACAGCGCCCGCCATGGCTATCCGCAGGGCGGTCCTGGGCGCATCACGATACGCGCGCGCATCGAGGCGGACGACACGGGTGCGGCCTTGCGCTGGCTGCTGCTGGATTTTTCCGACGATGGCATCGGCCTGGCGCCGGCCGTGCGCGAACACATGTTTGAACCGTTTTTCACTACCAAGCGGGGCCAGGGCGGCTCTGGGCTGGGCATGCACATCGTCTACACCATCGTGCAGCAACTGGGCGGCCAGGTGTGCGCCATCGACAGCAGTCCCGGCTGTCATATACAGATCAGGCTGCCGTTGGCAGGCTGACGCCGCGCGGCCTCCCGGCTACCCAGGAAAGGCCTTCCTATCTCTGCAGTCGCTGCTTTTCACCTGTTGTATGTACGCCATACGCATGCTGAGTTCTGTTGACACTCGTATTCCTGCCGTGATTCTATGTAGTTGTCTAGTTGACTTTCAGTCGCCTAGTGTCACTTCTGTACAAGTGTCCCAGCGAAATTCGCGGTACCGGAATGGGTGCCGTACGAGGCGTTTCCTTTAGATGAACGAGTGCAATCCGGGTCACAAATCCGGAGCCATATATAACCGTACAAATGAAAAAGGGTTCACCATGCTTGAAGAAACCGTCATCTCTCGTGCAGTTCGCATCGTTTGCGCCGGCGGTGTAGCTGCCGCCATGTCCGTTGTTTCGCAGTCCGCGATCGCGCAGGATACACAGGCTGCCGATACGCAAATCCAGCGCGTGGAAGTCACGGGCTCGTCGATCAAGCGCATCGCCGCCGAAGGCGCCTTGCCGGTCACCGTCCTGACCGCCGAAGCCATCCGCACCTCGGGTGCCACCTCGGTCACCGATCTGGTGAAGAAACTCTCTTCCGCCCAGGGCGCCACCAGCGAGAGTGCCTCGGTTGGCGGCAGCACCTTTGGTTTCTCCGGCATTTCCGTGCATAACGTAGGTGAGACGCGTACGCTCGTCTTGCTGAACGGCAAGCGCCTGGCTCAGTTCGGCGGTCAGACCCTGACGGGCTTTGCGGCAGGTTTCGACTTGAATTCCATCCCTATCTCGGCAATTGAGCGGGTCGAGCTGCTGACTGATGGCGCCTCCGCACTGTACGGCGCCGACGCCATTGCCGGCGTGGTCAACTTCATTACCAAGCACGACACCACCATAGGCGATGTGACCATCGGCTATTCCGCGCCCAAAAACGGCGCGCGCGAGAAACGCCTCAGCGCCACCAAGGGCTTTGGCAATCTGGACGAGGATGGCTACAACGTCGTGCTGACCTTTGGCCACGACGAGCGCGACAAGCTCGCTTCGGTCGACCGTAAGTTCGCCAACACGGGCAAGGTACAGTTCTCGGCAAATGGCAAACGCTATCAGAAGCAGCAGTTTTCGGCCAGTCCGATTCCGGCCAATGCCACCGATGACAATGGCCAGCTGATCAGCCCTTACCAGAAGGCCAACGGCTCCTGCCCCGACAAGACGTTCCGCGTGATCGAGCCCTATAACGATGGCAGTGGCCTGGTTGATGACTACTGCGGCTACGACTTCACCAAGGATCTGGAAATCTATCCGGAGCGCAAGCGCGATAACTTCATGGCCTCGGGCACCTTCAAGATCGCGGGCCAGGAAGTATATGCGGATGTGCTGTTGTCGCGCACCAAGCAGACCTCGCGCATCGCTCCCGTTCCCGGCGCTATCGCCGTCGATGCCGGCACGCCGCTGCATAACAAGTATTTGTTACCACTTGGAATTACTGGCGATAGTACGGCGTTTTACCGCCTGTTCGACATGGGTCAGCGTACATCGAAAGATACGGCCGACTTCGCCAGCGTGGTGGTCGGCACGCGCGGGATTTTTGCCGGCTGGGATTACAATGCAGCGTACAACTTCTCGGAGAGCCGCGTAAAAGGCAGTATTTCTGGTTATCCTGGCGCCATCGCCGTCAATAACCTGACGTCGAGCGGATTGCTCGACCCCTTCGTCGGTCCAGGCAAGCAGTCGACCGCGGCACAGGACGCCATCAAGGCGGCCACGTTCTCCGGCTACTGGGACGGTGGTACTTCGCGCCTGCAAACGATTAACCTGAATGGCTCGACGGAACTGCGGCGACTGCCGGGTGGCGCGATGATGCTGGGCATGGGGGTGAACATCAACCGCGAAGAATTCTCGGCGAAGCCGAGCCCGTTTGCGCAAGGCATCCTGGCCGATCCGGTAAAAGGCACCTTGTGCGGCGGTACGACGGGCCTGGAATGCGACCAGCGTTTCGGCGACGCGGCCAGTAGCCAGCCATATAGCGCCAGCCGCACGTCGAAGGGCATTTTTGGCGAAGTGATCGCGCCTGTGCTGAAAGAGCTGGAATTGGGCGCCGCCTTGCGTTTTGATGAATTCTCGGACTTTGGTGGCGCCACCACGGCCAAGGCCAGCTTCAAATGGACGCCGGCCCCCACCTTGCTGATCCGCGGTTCGGTCGGCAATGGCTTCCATGCGCCGACAGTGCCGCAAGTTAACGCCTTGCAGCGTGGCTATGGCGTTACCAGCGACAAGTACACGTGTACGCCAGCCCTGCAAGCGATCGCCACGCGCCTCAATGCAGTGTGCCAGCCAGGCAACCGCCAGTACGACCAGTTAGCCGGTGGCAACCGCGAATTGCAGCCTGAGAAATCGAAACAGGCGACCATCGGCTTCCGTTACGAGCCGATCAGCGCCATCACCCTGGGCGCCGACCTGTGGCATGTGCAGATCCGCGATTCCTTCGGCCAGCTGACTGAGCAACTGGTGTTTGCCAATCCGGCCAACTTCCCGAAATCCTGGGGCGTCAACAAGGATGTGGGCACAGGTACTACCTACCTGGCTTTCCTGGCGGACAACCAGAACTTGGGTAAATCGTTCGCCACCGGTGTCGATATCGATATCAGCGCCCGTTACCGCTCCGGCATCGGCTTGTTCACCTCGCAGCTGAATGCGACGCAGATGCTGCGCGAGGACGTGCAGCTGGAACGCGATGGCAAGTATTACTCGGCGTTGGGTAACTTTGCCGAGCTCGGTTCGGTGACTTTCCGCACGCGTGGCCAGTGGACCAACACCCTGAAAACGGGCAACTGGGCCAATTCGCTGACGGTCAACTTCCTGTCCGGCTACAAGGACCAGGAAACCTCGGTCGACGTGCTGGACGCTTCGGGCGCTGTGACGGGCCAGGAAAAGATCCGCATGCAGGTGGGCTTCTATTCGACCCTCGATTGGCAAACGGTGTGGACGCCCAGCAAGAGCTGGGTCCTCACCGCCGGCGTGCTGAACCTGACCGACAAGAGTCCGCCATTCGTGCCATCGACGTCGGGCGCGAACCGTGGCCAGCAATTCGGCTATGACGACCGCTACTACGATCCACGCGGCCGCACCGGCTACCTGAATGCTTCGTACAAGTTTTAAAAAGCGGACGCAGGCATAAAAAAACCGACACTTTAGTGTCGGTTTTTTTTCGTTCTGCCGCAGGGCAGGGAGAGCGTGGCTTAGCCGCGCGCCGCCATCGACAGTGCCACCGCTTCGGCCACCTTGATGCCGTCGACGGCCGCCGACAGGATGCCGCCCGCATAGCCGGCGCCTTCGCCTGCGGGGAACAGTCCCCGTGTGTTCAGGCTTTGCAGGTCGTCGTCGCGGCGCTTGATGCGGATCGGCGACGAGGTGCGCGTTTCCACGCCCGTCAGCACGGCGTCGGCCTTGTAATAGCCCTTGATCTGCTTGTTGAACGCCGGAAACGCTTCGCGCAGGGCCGTGATCGCGTATTCGGGCAGCGACGGCGCCAGGTCCGTCAAGTGCACGGCTGGCTTGTACGACGGCACCACGCTGCCAAATTCGGTCGAGGCGCGGCCAGCGACGAAGTCGCCGACCAATTGCCCTGGCGCATCGTAGTTGCCGCCGCCCAGGGCAAACGCGCGCTCTTCCAGCTCGCGCTGCAGGGCGATGCCGGCCAGCGGGTCGCCGGGATAGTCGGCTGGCGTGATGCCGACGACGATGGCGCTGTTGGCGTTGCGCTCATTGCGTGAATACTGGCTCATGCCGTTCGTCACCAGGCGGCCCGGTTCGGAGGCGGCCGCTACCACCGTGCCGCCCGGGCACATGCAGAAGCTGTAGACGGAGCGGCCATTGCTGGCGTGGTGCACGAGCTTGTAGTCGGCCGCGCCCAGAATCGGGTGGCCGGCGCTGGGGCCGAAGCGGCAGCTGTCGATCAGGGATTGCGGGTGTTCCACGCGGAAGCCGATCGAGAACGGTTTCGCTTCGATGTACACGCCGCGGCGGTGCAGCATCTCGAAGGTGTCGCGCGCGCTGTGGCCGATGGCCAGCACGACGTGATTGCTGGCGATGGTCTCGCCGTTGTCCAGCACCACACCGCGCACCTGACCGCCGTCAGCACCTGGCACGATGTCGAGATCGACCACTTTGCTGCTGAAGCGGTATTCGCCGCCCAGTTGCTCGATATTGGCGCGCATTTCTTCCACCATCTTGACCAGACGGAAGGTGCCGATGTGCGGCTTGCTCACATACATGATTTCTTCAGGTGCGCCTGCCTTGACGAATTCCGTCAAGACCTTGCGGCCGTAGTGCTTGGGGTCCTTGATCTGGCTGTACAGCTTGCCGTCCGAGAAGGTGCCGGCGCCGCCTTCGCCAAACTGCACGTTCGATTCGGGATTGAGCTCGCGCTTGCGCCAGAAGCCGAAGGTGTCGACCGTGCGCTCGCGTACCTGCTTGCCCCGTTCCAGGATGAGCGGACGCAAGCCCATCTGCGCCAGGATCAGCGCCACGAACAGGCCGCAGGGACCCGTGCCGATGACGATGGGGCGCGGTTCATTAGTGTGGCCGGCCAGCTGTTCGCCGCCGGCGACGAATTTGTAGTCGGTGTCAGGTGCGGGCATCAAGTGCACATCGTGCTGCAGGCGCGCCAGCACGGCCGCTTCATTCTTGACGTCCACATGCAGCGAGTAAATCAACACCACGGCGCTGCGCTTGCGCGCGTCATAGCTGCGCTTGAAGACGGTAAAGCCAAGCAACTCATCCGCAGCAATGCCGAGGCGCGCCAGGATGGCGGCGGGCAGGGCCGCTTCGTCGTGTTCGAGGGGGAGTTTTACTTCGTTGAGTCGCAACATGGTGTGTATCCGAAAAGTGCAGGGCTCCGTATCTAGCGGAGAGTGGGCAGCCGCATGGCGGCGCAAGGCGGCATTTTACTCCTTCTTGCATGCAATGCATGACGGTCTGGGAGGATGTTGGACCATTTTCCTGTCACTTGGACGTTGTCGGCGGCCGGTTCAGCGCAGGAGGAGGGGTTTCCCCTGGCGCCACGTTCGCAGCGGATGCATGAGGCGATGGCATGGCATGACGGCAAGCTTTCGCAGTGCACCATTTGGGTGCGCCAGCCTGTCGTTTCGCCGCCACATATGGTATTTGCAATGCGATAGCCTAACTCGATCCGAAGGATTGATGGTCAGGTGTCTTGCCTATTTTTAAATATTCCTCATTCGGTGCGTGGGTGTGCTGTTTTTGCGATATCAAATTACACATGCCCATGCACTTGTTGATCAGAAGCTTTTTGAAGCTGCGATAAGAAATTGAATATAAATATGTATAGGCAAATTCTGAATTTTCTTGCCAAGTTGAATGGACAAGGAGTGCTGCAGCGATGCGGGGAGAGGGGATTTTCCGCAGCCTGGGGAGGGCTGCCATCGTTGCAGGGCGGATCAACGTGCTGCTGGCGTTGCTACATTTAACCTTAATGCATGGTAGAAACTGGCGAGTTTGCACCACTCATCAAAACCTGCGTTTTATTTCAAGTTATTGCGTTTGATAATTGTAGCTGTTATTTGATGCGATTCTCATCGATTGATGAGCGCATTGAATTTTAAAATTATTTTTTAATTATTTAGATATGATTTTTTTGATGGTGCTGATCTTTTTTATTTCTCGGTAATTGAATGCGATCCGTGTTTCTATTTGTTCTTTATTTGAATATTGAATATAGAAATTTTTTCAGGAGTTTATTGATCTTTGATGTATAAAGTAACTTATATTCAAACGTGAGTATTCACTTGAAAGATATTCATACAATGTAATTGAAAACTTCAACTTTGAATAGTTCAATCCCATAGGGTGTTGTCAGTTTGCAACACGCCTACTGCCATCCCGTATGCCTGAAGCGCGCCATTTCAAGGGCTACAGGCGCGCCATCACAGGCCTTTCAGGTTGTGGACATGCGCGCGAGGCGCACACAACATCTTGTCTTTTTAAACAATAAATTTCATATATTAATATGCGTTTTTTTTGCAGTGCATCAAATTGGTGCATTGCCGCACAATCTTGGACGCATTCGCCATTTTCCTAGCCCATTCAGTTTGTTGTATCTTTGCATCAGATTTTTTTACTATGTTGACAGTGAACAATGGCATATGGTTTTATGTATCGCTTAGGCAAGTAGGTTTTTCCTGTTTTGTCTGAAGCCTGCCATATCAGTGGTGGGAGAGTGTCAAATCATCAAAAACTAAAACCGGAAATAAAAACGTATTAAACATGATTTAGTGCTTAAAATTTACCAAGCAACTCTACCAGAGAAGCTTAATCTAATAATTAGGAAACCACATGTTGAGAAAAACAGTTTTAGTTCGTGCGCTGGCGCTGGCATTCAGCGCCGGCGCCATGTCCGCCATGGTCGTTGCTCCCGTCATGGCGCAGTCGAACGCAGCGGGCAGTATTTTTGGTAAGGTCGGCAGCGGCACTGGCGATACCGTCGTGTTGCAAAACACTGGTACCAACCAGACGCGTTCCACGGCAGTTGATGCAAACGGCTCATTCCGTGCCACGAGCCTGCCTATCGGTACCTATACCGTGACGCTGAAGAAGGGCGAATCGGTTGTTGGAACTACGTCGCTGGAAGTGCTGGCCGGTCAAGGCGTCGAGGCGATTTTCCCTGTTGCTGGCGGCGTTCAGGCCGTGCAAGTGACGGGGCGTCGCAACCGCATCGATATCTCGAGTTCGACCAATGGCGCGACCTTTACCGCACGCGAGCTGGACAAGTTGCCAATCGCACGTAACGTCGAGGCAATCGTTCAACTCTCCCCGAATACCACCCGTGGCGACCCGACCTATCCTGCCGGAGCCAGCTTCGGCGGCGGCGGCGCTTCGGAAAATGCCTACTATATCAACGGTTTCCCGGTAACCAACCCGTTGTCGCAATTGGGCGCAATGGAACTCCCATTTGGCGCGATCGCTCAAGCTCAAGTTTTGACGGGCGGTTACGGCGTTGAGTTTGGCCGTTCGGTTGGCGGCGTGGTCAACGTCACGACCAAATCCGGTACCAACACCTGGGAAGCCGGTGCCTTGGTATCGATCGCACCGAAATCGTTGCGCGCCAAGTCACGTGACATGTACTACGCCAATACCGGCGTTTTCCCGCTAACAGACGGGACGCTGCGCATTCGCCGCGAAGACAATGAATTCGAGCAAAAACAGTACTCCGCCTATGTCGGTGGTCCGCTGATCAAGGATACCTTGTTTGGTTTCGTTGCACTGGAGCAAACTCGCGCCGAAAGCAATGGCGTCTTCGGCGGTCGTACCGCGCTGACTAACGGTGATAATGGCTGGCGCGATTACAAGACCACCACGGAACGCTACTACGGTAAGCTGGATTGGAATATTTCCGATAATCATCGCATCGAGTTCACCACGATCGGTGACTTGCCAGAGACCAACACGCAATTCCGTTCGTACGATTACGCGACCCGCGCCGTCGGCAGCAAGATCAACTCTTCAACCCACGAGGAATACGGCCCATTCAACCCGAACGGCGGCGAAGCAAACATCGCGCGCTACGTTGGTAACATTACCGATAACCTGACCGTCACCGCCCTGTATGGCCAATCGCGTGCCAAGCATATCTATGAGCCTACGGGCTACGATCCAACGCTGGCACAAGTGACTGCGGCAAAGGCGGATCAGGCACCAGGCTTGAACTACACGGGTGGCCAGCCGTTCTCGACTAATCAACCAGTCAATGGCTCCACCGACCGCGTAACGTCCAAGCGCCTGGATTTGGAATACAAGATTGGCAACCACACCCTGCGTGCTGGTCTGGACAATAACAAGATGTCCTCGGCAGACGCTGGCGATGCTCTGGCCGGTGGCGCACTGTGGTTGTACGGCAAGACACCAGATGCTACCAAGCCATTTGACGTTCCTGGCGGCCAAGTTGGTGCGCTGGCAGGCAAGGGTCCGCTCGCATCGCAAGGTTATTATGTGTCGCGCGTCTTGTCCTCGACCGTATCGAATGCTTTCGCTGGTCAGGATGCACAGTACCTTGAGGATCGCTGGCAAGTGACGAAGGACGTGTTGCTGACCGCAGGTCTGCGTCGTGAGGGCTTCTACAATGCCAACCAGGACGGCACCAAGTATATTGAGATGAAGAACCAATACGCTCCACGCGTAGCAGCAGTGTGGGACGTAAATGGCGATGCATCGTTTAAAGTATTCGGTAGCGCTGGCCGTTACACCTTGCAAATGCCAACCGTGATCGCTCTGCGCGGTGCAAACGGTTCGCTGAACACCAACCAGTACTACGCTTACACGGGCACGGATGCGCATGGCGCGCCAACGGGCTTGACCCAGTTGACGGGTGTCTTGTCTGCAAACAATGAATTCGGTCAAGCAAAAGATCCGAAAACCGTTGCTGCACTGGACATGAAGCCATCGTTCCAGGATGAGTTGACCCTGGGCTTTGAAAAGGCCTACAATCCTAGCCTGAATTTCGGTGCCAAGGTTACTTACCGTACCCTGAAATCGACGATCGATGACTTCTGCGATGGCCGCGTGTTCGAAAAATACGCCAAGCGCAATGGTATCGATACTTCGAACTACGGCGGTTTTAACTGCGCATCGTTCAACCCGGGCGAAGCAAATGATTTCTTGGTTGACTTCGCAGGTACGCAGTCCAACTACACCCGCGTCCACCTGACGAAGGAAGACCTGGGCTTCGACAAGGCCAAGCGTACTTACGCTGCACTTGATGTGTTTGCTGAGCATCCATACCGTAACGGCTGGTATGGTAAGGTCAACTACACCCTGTCGCGCAGCAGCGGTAATACTGAAGGTCAGACGCTGTCCGATACCACGACTGGCCAGGCTGACGTTGCCGCTACCCAGACTTGGGATTATGCAGCACTGATGCGCTACGCGGATGGCCGCCTGCCAAATGATCGTAAGCATCAGATCAAGGCTTACGGCTTCTACGACCTGACCCCAGAGTGGACTGTGGGTGCAGCCGCCTTGCTCGCTTCGGGCCGCCCACGTTCGTGTGTCGGTACCAATCCGAACACGCAGTCGGCAGACGATGTCGGCTTTAACTATCAGTCCGCTTCGCACTACTGCTTCGGTGCAACTGGCAATCAGAACGTTGTTTCGCCACGTGGTACCGTGGGTAATTTGCCATGGGACAAAAACCTGGACTTGAACGTGTCGTACAAACCAGCTTATGTGCCAGGCCTGGCGGTTAAACTGGACATCTTCAATGTGTTCGACACGCAAACCACGCAAAAAGTGGTCGAGCGTTACAACACCAACCAGGCACGCTATGCTCTGTATGAATCGGTACTGAGCTATACCGCACCTCGTTCGATGAAGTTCACCGCTGAGTTCAACAAGAAGTTCTAATTGTGTGATGGCCGCCGGTTTGCCGGCGGCTTGAAATGACACGATTTAAGTAAGAATGCCGCGTCCTGTCAAACAGGGCGCGGCATTTTTTTTGGCTATGTCCCCGTCAGGCGTGGGAACGCTCTCAGCGTTGCTTCACGTAGGGTTGCCTTCAATATAGTTTCTGGAAAACGGATGCGCCCGGCGTCGAGTATCCAGCGCCACCCCAGGTAATTCGGCAGGTAACTGCTGGCCACGCCGAGGAAGATGCGCCGCCAGCCGCGCAAGCGGCTGTGATACGCATTGACGTTCTGTACGTGAGCGGCGCCCTGTAGGCGGATGCCGGCCAGCACATTGATGGCTTGGTGGAGGATCCCCGCTTCACGAACGAAGGCCCGATATATGGCATGGCCAACATCGCGTCGAACAGTACGCGTCGGGCGCAGCGCGCTTCTCGACTTGCCGAGGATAGCGTCTTTTTTACATGAGATGCAGGTGTTGCCGGTGTTCTTTACATCCCGCCCCACAAGGCACTCAGCGTGGCCAGCGCCGTCAGGCCTGCCGTTTCCGTGCGCAGGATGCGCGGCCCCATAGCCAAGCCGATGGCGCCGGCGGCCAGCGCGGCCTTTTCTTCCGCTTCCGAAAATCCGCCTTCCGGGCCCACCATCACGGTGATCGCCTGCGGCGGCTGGTGACGGGCCCAGTCGGCCAGCGACTGCTCCGCGCGCGGCGTCAAAATGATGCGTTTATGTAAATCTTGCTGGCGGCTCCAGCTATTGAAGTCTTGCAGTGGCGCCAGTTGTGCCAGGCGGTTGCGCCCGCACTGCTCCGAAGCGGAAACAATAATCCCTTGCCAATGCGCGAGTTTTTTCTCGGCCCGTTCGCTTGACAAGCGCACGACGCAGCGCTGCGCCGACAGCGGCACGATGCCGGCCGCGCCCAGTTCGATGGCTTTTTCGATAATCCAGTCCATTTTGGATGCTTCCGGCAACGCCTGCGCCAGGGTCACGGCATAGGGCAGCTCCGCTTCGCGCGCCACGTGAGCTTGCACCTCGGCCGTCACGCTGCGCTTGGCGACCGCCACCAGGCTCGCTTGCACCTCGCCCCCTTCGCCATTGAACAAGGTGATGAGGTCGCCCGGCGCCAGGCGCACGACTTGGATATGGTGGGCGACAGCCTCCGGCAGGACGATGGTGGTGCCGGCAACGAGCGGCTGGGGACAGAAAAAACGCGGCATGCAAATCCTCAACGGGGGTATAAGTGGGGTGGAAAGACGTCAAAGTATAGCCATTTGGCGGGCCAGTACGCCGCAATTCTAATTTGCGGCCCCCCAGTCTGGTAAAATAGTTGACTACAGAAAGCAGCCGGCTTCCCTGCCCGCGCTGTTGCAAACGAATTCCAAACTCGCGACTGACCCACACCATCATGACAACTACGCTCCCGACTACCAAAATGGCCAATGCGATCCGCGCACTGGCAATGGACGCTGTACAAAAGGCCAACTCCGGCCATCCAGGCATGCCGATGGGCATGGCCGAGATCGCAGTTGCCCTGTGGAGTGGTCACTATCGCCACAATCCTGCCAATCCAAAATGGCAGAACCGCGACCGTTTCCTGTTGTCGAATGGCCACGGCTCGATGTTGCATTACGCGCTGCTGCACCTGACGGGCTATGACCTGTCGATGGATGACATCAAGGCTTTCCGCCAGATGCATTCGAAAACCCCGGGCCATCCGGAAGTCGATGTCACGCCAGGCGTCGAAACGACCACCGGCCCGCTGGGCCAGGGCATCGCCAACGCCGTCGGCATGGCCCTGTCGGAGCAATTGCTGGCCGCTGAATTCAACAAGCCTGGCTACGACATCGTCAACCACTACACCTACGCTTTCGTCGGTGACGGTTGCCTGATGGAAGGCATTTCGCACGAAGTGTGTGCGCTGGCCGGCACCCTGGGCCTGAATAAACTGATCGCCCTGTACGATGACAACGGCATTTCCATCGACGGCAAAGTCGAAGGCTGGTTCACGGACGACACCCCGGCGCGCTTCGAAGCGTACGGCTGGAATGTCATCCGCGCCGTCGACGGTCACGATGTTGCCGCCGTGGCTGCCGCCATCGCCGCCGCCAAGACCGCCAGCAAGCCAACCTTGATCTGCTGCAAGACCATCATCGGCAAGGGCTCGCCGAACCTGCAAGGCGGCGACAAGGTCCACGGCGCCGCGCTGGGCGACAAGGAAATCGCTGCCGTGCGCGAATACATCGGCTGGGATGCTGCACCGTTCGAAATGCCGGCCGACGTCTACGCCGCCTGGGATGCCAAGAAACAAGGCGCCCTGCTGGAAGCGGACTGGAATGAGCGCTTTAGCGCCTACCGCCGCGAATTCCCGCAGCAAGCCGCGGAACTTACCCGCCGCATGCAGGGCGAGCTGCCACAGGCATTCGAAGCGGCCCTGAGCGCCGCCATCGCTTCCTGCGTGGAAAAGAAAGAAAACATCGCCACCCGCAAGGCCAGCCAGAACGCCATCCAGGCACTGGCCTCGTCCTTGCCGGAATTTTTGGGCGGCTCGGCCGACCTGACCGGTTCGAACCTGACGAACTGGAAAGAGTGCGTGGCCGTGCGTTCGGGCCAGCCTGGCAACCACATCAACTACGGCGTGCGCGAATTCGGCATGAGCGCCATCATGAACGGCATCACCCTGCACGGCGGCTATATCCCGTTCGGCGCCACGTTCCTGACGTTCTCCGACTACAGCCGCAATGCGCTGCGCATGGCTGCCCTGATGAAACTGCGTTCGATCTTCGTGTTCACCCACGATTCGATCGGCTTGGGCGAAGATGGCCCGACGCACCAATCGGTCGAGCACGTCTCGTCGATGCGTCTGATCCCGAACCTGGACAACTGGCGTCCGTGCGACACCGTCGAGTCGGCTGCTGCCTGGGGCGCCGCCGTGCGCCGCAAGGATGGCCCGTCGACGCTGATCTTCTCGCGCCAGAACTTGCCGTACCAGGAGCGTAGCGCCGAACAGATCGAAAATATCTACCGCGGCGGCTATGTGCTGAATGACGTGGCCGACGCCAAGGCTATCCTGATCGCTACCGGTTCCGAAGTGGAACTAGCTGTCGCCGCCGCCAGCGCGCTGGCTTCGGAAGGCATCAATGTACGCGTGGTGTCGATGCCGTCGACCGACGTGTATGACCGCCAGGACGCCGCCTACAAGGCCAGCGTGCTGACCAAAGGCGTGCCGCGCGTGGCCATCGAAGCGGGCGTGACCAGCTTCTGGTACAAATACGTGGGCCTGGAAGGCGCCGTGGTCGGTATCGACACGTTTGGCGAATCGGCGCCTGCTGGCGTGCTGTTCAAGCACTTCGGCTTCACGGTCGACAACGTCGTAGCCAAGGTGAAAGCGGTTATCGCCGGCTAATATTGATTTTTAACGGCCCTGGCGAGGTATTCGCCGGGGGCGTGCATGTACCTTCTTTTTTAATCAGGAGCAGAGTATGACGATCAAAGTTGCAATCAATGGCTACGGCCGCATCGGCCGTAATGTCTTGCGTGCTTTCTACGAAGGCGGCAAGAAACAGGATATCCAGATCGTTGCCATCAACGACCTGGGCGATGCCAAATCGAACGCCCACCTGACCCGCTACGACACCGCGCACGGCAAGTTCCCGGGCACGGTCACTGTCGAAGGCGACAACATGATCGTCAATGGCGATCCGATCCGCGTATTCGCACAGCGCAATCCTGCTGAAATCCCATGGGGCGAGCTGGGCGTGGACGTCGTGCTGGAATGCACGGGCTTCTTCACCACCAAAGAGAAAGCTTCGGCTCACTTGAAGGGCGGCGCGAAAAAAGTCATCATTTCGGCACCAGGCGGCAAGGACGTCGATGCGACCGTCGTGTTCGGCGTGAACCACTCGGTACTGAAATCGACCGATACCGTCATCTCGAACGCTTCGTGCACCACCAACTGCCTGGCACCGCTGGTCAAGCCGCTCAACGACGCCATCGGCATCGAAACGGGCCTGATGACCACTGTGCACGCCTACACCAACGACCAGGTCTTGTCCGACGTGATGCATGAAGACCTGCGCCGCGCCCGTTCCGCCACCATGAGCATGATCCCGACCAAGACGGGCGCTGCCGCCGCCGTGGGCCTGGTCCTGCCTGAGCTGAATGGCAAGCTGGACGGTTTCGCCATCCGCGTGCCGACCATCAACGTGTCGCTGGTCGACCTGTCCTTCATCGCCAAGCGCGACACCACGGTCGAAGAAGTCAACGCCCTGATGAAGGCTGCTTCGGAAGGCGCCCTGGAAGGCATCCTGACGTACCAGACCGAACCGCTGGTATCGATCGACTTCAACCACAACCCGGCCTCGTCGAACTTCGATTCGACCCTGACCAAAGTGTCGGGCCGTTTGGTGAAAGTATCGTCGTGGTACGACAACGAGTGGGGTTTCTCGAACCGCATGCTCGACACCACCGTTGCGCTGATGTCGGCCAAGTAATTGTTGACCGCATAAGAAAAAACGCCCTTCGGGGCGTTTTTTTCGTCTGTTGCCAGCTTATTCCTTGGGTTCGCACTGGTTGCGCCACTGTTCGCACGATGCTTCGACACCCTGGTAACACATGTTGAGGATGTAATCGCAGTTTTCCGATGGAATCCATGTGCGCACGGCGGCCGCGCTGGAGAACGAAGCTGCGGCGCCGACAGCGATGGCAAAGACAAACAGGGCTTTTTTAATGGAAATCATTTTTCTCGCTTTCAAAATTGGACAACGGTAGGGTGTCGAATCAAAAGGCCGCCACGACAGGCTTGGTGAGCCGGCCAGGCGCAGAAAAATATTAGCATTAAAATCAGTGATTTATTGCCATAAAGAAAAATATTCCTGCTAACGCCAGGCGTGCAGGCGGCGCCGGTAAAAGCGCCAGAGTAAGCGCAAGTCGCGCAGTACGGGCACGCCGGACAGCAGGGTCAGCACGCCGGCGAGCAGGATGGTGGCGGCGGGAAAGCCGATGTGCTTGAAGGCCAGGGCGCCGCTGACGCCGCCGATGAAGAAGCAGGTGATCAGCAGGCTGTGCGTTCTCAGCTTGCCGCGGTTGACCTTCACCATGCGGTCCGGCAGGTGGCGCCGGTTGTAATACGCCATCTTGCCCAGTTCGATACCGATATCGGTGGACAGGCCCGTCACGTGCGTGGTGCGAATGACGGCGCCCGAAATCTTGGTGATGATGGCGTTCTGCAAGCCCATGACAAAGCACAGCAGCAAGATGGTGACGGGGCCCAGTACGTCGGGCATGGCCGCCAGGTAATTGCCCGTCAAGCCGAACAGCAGTAATAAGGCCGCTTCCAGCAGCAGGCTGGCGGCAAACTGGCTGTGCAGCCGGCGCCGCTTGCCCCAGTTCACCATGATGGCGGTCACGGCCGCGCCGCTGACAAAGGCCAGCCACGCGCCCAGCGCCGCCAGGGCCAGCGTGATATTGCCCAGCGCGAGGTCGTCCGCCATGCCCGAGACGATGCCCGTCATGTGCGAGGTATAGCCGCCGATGGCGAGAAAGCCGCCCGCATTCACTGCGCCGGCCACCAGCGCCAGCACACAGCCCAGCTGCAGGTTGGCTTGCGTATCGCGTGCCGCTCCGCTCAGGCGCGACAGGTAATGGAGCGGCATGTCCGGGCCGGCCTCAGGCTGCGGCGCCAAAGATGGCTTGCCACAGGCGCATGACATTTTCCGCATGCACGCGCACGCGCTCCGGTTCCACGCGGGCCAGGTCTTGCCCCTGCAGGCGCAACTGGTGCTGGAGCTTGC
The DNA here is from genome assembly GCF_051380845.1 of Janthinobacterium salmonicoloratum. NCBI lineage: Bacteria > Pseudomonadati > Pseudomonadota > Betaproteobacteria > Burkholderiales > Oxalobacteraceae > Janthinobacterium > Janthinobacterium salmonicoloratum. The sequence continues at coordinate 142,090 of NZ_JBNYXV010000010.1, forward strand.
GCAGCGCGCGGTAAGCATCGGCGACCAGGGCGGCCAGCTGTTCGTCGATCAGCCCCAGTTCGCCGCACAGGCGCAGCAGGGCGATATTGCCCGAGTTGGCCGTCAGCTGCGGATACTGCGCCGCATGCTGCAGCACCAGGTATTGCACCATGAATTCGATGTCGATCATGCCGCCCGGATCCTGCTTCAAATCAAAGCTGCCGGGGCGGGGCGGATGCGCATCGAGCATCTTCTTGCGCATGGCCACCACTTCACTCTTGAGCGGACCGTTTTCCGGCCTTTCCTTGCGCAGTATCGTGTCGCGGATACGTTCGAAATGCTTGCCGATGCTGACGTCGCCAGCGCAAAAGCGCGCGCGTGTGAGCGCCTGATGTTCCCAGACCCAGGCCGCGCTGCCCTGGTAGCGCTCGAACGCCTGCACGCTGGAGACCAGCATGCCCGAGGCGCCATCGGGGCGCAGGGCGATGTCGATGTCGAACAAAATGCCGGCCGAAGTGTGCGAGGTCATCCAGGTAATGAAGCGCTGCGCCAGCTTGGCGTACAGACCGGGCGCGTCCTGGTCGTCGTCGTCGAAGAGGAAAATGACGTCCAGGTCCGAGACATAACCCAGTTCCTTGCCGCCCAGCTTGCCATACGCGATGACGGCAAATTTCGGCACCTCGCGGTGGCGCGTGGGCAAGGTTTGCCAGACGGCTTGCACGGTAGCGGCGACGATGATGTCGGCCAGCTGCGACAGGTAGTCGGCCAGCTTTTCCACGCTCAGGTCGCCCGCCAGGTCTTGCGCCAGGCATTGGAACAGCTGCGCGTGGTGTGTTTCGCGCAGAATATCCATCTGCCGCTCCGTGTCGCCGGGCGCGTCGTCAAGCTGGCGCTGCAGGTCCAGCGCCAGCGCGGCCGGGTCCGGTACCGTATTGCGGATGCGTTCATCGAGCAGTTCATCGAGCAAAATCGGGTGCTGGGTGAGGAAGGTGGCGGCCCAGCCGCTGGCGCACACCATGCGTACGACGCGCTCGAGCGTATGCGGGTATTCCGTCAGCAGCGACAGATAGGCCGAGCGGCGCGCAATCGCTTCCAGGAAATCGAGCAGCCGGCCCAGGGTGGCCAGCTGGCTGGCGTTGCCGTTGGAAACGGAGCAATCGGTGATCAGTGGCAGGGCGGAATTGACGAGGGCAACGAGGCGCGTGCGGCTTGCCTCGGGCAAGGATTGCAAACGCGGCGCCTGCCACGTGGCCAGCAGGCGGCGCGCGCAGGCGGCCGGCTCATGGAAACCCAGGGCGGCAAAGCGGGCTTCGATGGCTTCCTGCTGATCCGAGGCGGCGCAGTCGTTCGACGTCTGCGGGTCGATGCCCGTGTCGGCCGGCGGCGTGCCGCTGCTCTTGTCGCTGAACATCTCGTCAAATTGTCCTGCGACAAACACGCGGTGCGCTTCCAGCTGGGCCAGCAGGGTGGGGGTGTCGGGCAAGCCCATCATCTGCGCCACGGTGAGCCGGTCGGCGTCATTCGCAGGCAGGGTATGGGTTTGCGCATCATCGAGGTATTGCAGCCGGTGTTCCAGGTTGCGCAGGAAAGTGTAGGAAGCAAGTAATTGTTCCACGATGGCCGGCTCCAGCAAGCCCTTGTCTGCCACCGTGCGCAAGGTGGCGCGCGTGGAACGCTCGCGCAGCTCGGCATCGCGCCCGCCGCGTATCAATTGAAACACTTGCGCCAGAAATTCGATTTCGCGGATGCCGCCGCGGCCCAGCTTGACGTTGTTGCTGCGGTCCGGGTGCAGCCGCTCCTGGCGGTTGACCTCGGCGCGGATCTGGCCGTGCATGGTGCGGATGGCATCGATGACGCCGAAATCGAGGTAACGGCGGAAGACGAAGGGGCGCACGATGGCGTCGAGCGAGGCAATATCTTCCTGCTTGCCCGTCACGGCGCGCGCCTTGACCCAGGCATAACGCTCCCATTCGCGGCCTTGCACGATCAGGTACTGTTCCACCATGCCCAGGCTGGCGGCAAGCGGCCCCGAGTTGCCGTTCGGACGCAGTGCCATGTCCACGCGGAAAGTAAAACCGTCTTGCGTGATCTCGGCCAGGGCGGCGATTAGTTTCTTGCCCATGCGAATGAAAAACTCGTGGTTGGACAGGCTGCGCTGGCCCGGCGCGGTGACTTGCGTGTCGCCATCTTCAGGGTAGACAAAGATCAGGTCAATGTCGGACGAGACATTGAGCTCGCCGCCGCCCTGCTTGCCCATCGCCAGCACCATCAAGGCCTGTTCCTCGCCCGATTCCTCGCCGACCGGCATGCCGTGCAAGGCCACCATCTCGGCCATGATGGCGTCCACATGCGTGCGGATGGCGAAATCGGCGAAGCCCGTCATGGCTGTGACGACTTCGTTCAAGTCCGCCTGGCCGTCCAGGTCGCGTGCGATCAGGCCGCAGACGAGCAGGTTGCGCAGGCGGCGCATGGCCCGCTCGGGCGGTAGCGGCGGCGTGGCGGCGTTCGCCTGCTCAAGCAGCGCGGCGGCAAAGTCGAGCCCGTCCAGCGGCGCGCGCACCAGTTGCGCTACCTGCGCGGCGCGCTCGGGGGAGGCGTCCAGCCAGCGCTGGTAGAAACGGGAGGCGGAGATCAAAGGCTGTGTGCTCATGGTGTCGGTAAGGGTCTCATGGATGCTGCGTACATGTTCTTGTTTAACTTGGCTGCGAACGGCGGGGGATGCGGTAAAATTGTGCCGCTGGCGCTAATGCCGCCGGCAGTGCGTGCTCTTCCGGACGATGGTAAGGGAGGCTTTGCTCAGACGCAAGCGCGAGGAGGCAGGCGCACACCACGAATGCAGACGATTTTTGCCATTATTTGACGCCGGGCCAGTTTATTAGCTTATTGATGCAAAAACCGCCAGAAGCAAGCGTGACAGAACATGTGCCATTGGCTCTGCGCTGGCAGCGGCTGCGTGCCGCCTATCGCATGGCCAACCTGGCCACCCATCATGTATTGGGTTTTACCATCAAACTGGTGCTGCTGGCGTATTTCGCCTTCGCCGTGCTGTTTTTATTCCTGCGCTACGCCATCTTGCCGAATATCGATTACTACAAAGGCGATATCGAGCGGGCGGCCAGCCGCGCGCTGGGCAACCCTGTCAGTATCGCCCGTATTTATGCCTCCTGGCATGGCGTGCGGCCCAATCTCTTCCTCGGTGACGTGAGCTTGCGCGACCAGGCGGGCCGCCAGGCGCTGAGCCTGCCGAGCGTCTCGGCGACCGTGTCGTGGTGGAGCGTGCTCGGTTCCGTGCGCTTCACTACCCTGGAAATCACGCGGCCCGACCTGGACGTGCGGCGCAGCAAGGATGGCAAGCTGTATGTGGCCGGGGTATTGATCGACAGCACGCAAGGCAGCGATGGCAAGGGCGCCGATTGGCTGCTGTCGCAGCATGACATCGTCATTCGCGACGGCAAGGTGCGCTGGACGGACGAAGCGCGCGGTACGCCGGAGCTGGCTTTAACCCAGGTCAACTTGTTGCTGCGCAACCGCTGGCGCAGCCATCGGCTGGGCTTGCAAGCCACGCCGCCCGCCAGTCTGGCCGCGCCCATCGATGTGCGTGCTCACTTCACGCATCCGCCTTTCAGCACGCGCATCTCGGATGTGTCGATGTGGAAGGGCGAACTGTACGCCGACCTGAAAAACGCCGACCTGGCCGCCTGGCGCCGCTACCTCGATTACCCGTTCGAACTGAGCCAGGGCAAGGGTGCCCTGCGCGCCTGGTTGAGCCTGGATCACGCGCGCCTGGCCGGCTTCACTGCCGACGTGGGCTTGACGGATGTGCAGGCGCAGCTGGGCGAGCATATCGCCCCGCTCGACTTGCTGTCGGTCAGCGGGCGTATTTCGGCAAAGGAAGAACTGTCGGCGCAGGTGCCGGACGGCAAGCCAACCTTTGGCGCAAATGGGCACCAGGTCGAGCTGACGAATTTCGCAGTGGAAACACGCGATGGTCTCAGCCTGCCGCCCACGACCCTGTCCGAACGTTTTGTTGCTGCCACCAAGCGCAAGCCGGCGCGCACGGAAATCACGGCCAAGTCGCTCGATTTGCAAACCCTGGCCGCGCTGGCCGACAAGCTGCCGTTGGGCGAGCAGCAGCGCCAGCGCCTCGACGCCCTGGCGCCGCGCGGGCGTTTGCAGGATTTTTCAGCGCAATGGGAAGGCGAGATGGCCACGCCGGCCAGCTACCGTTTGCGCGGCAAGCTCATCGATCTGGGCCTGAATGCGCAACCGGCGCGCCTGGCCGTGGCGAAGACGGCGAGCAGCCCCGCGCAGGCAGCTGCACCCGCCATTCCCGGCTTCGACCACCTGACTGGCAGCATCGACGCCAACGACAAGGGCGGCAGCATCGCTATCGATGCGCAAGACCTGGTGCTGCAGTTCCCCACGTACCTGAGCGAACCGGCCATGCCGTTCGAACAATTCGCCATGCAGGCGCGCTGGACGTTTGAGTCGGCCAATATGCTGCAAGTCGAGCTGGACAAGCTTGATTTCAATCAGCAAGGCTTGCGCGTCGCCTTGCAAGGCTCGCATAGCCTGCCGCTCGACGGCAAGAACCTGGGCCAGGTCGACTTGACGGGTACGATCGACAATTTCCAGATCAACACCATCGGCCGCTATCTGCCGCTGCAAACGCCCGAGCACCTGCGTCACTGGCTGACGGGCGCGCTGGAAGGCGGCGTGGCGCGCGATGTCAGCCTGCGCCTGCGCGGCGAACTCGAGCATTTTCCGTTCAAGGCCGACACCCCAACCCAGCGCAATCGCGGCGACTTCCGCGTGGCCGGCAAGATCGAGAATGGCACCCTGAACTACGCGCCCGGCGAATTTGCGCAAAGCGGTCCCCTGGCCGGCAAGGCGCCGTTGTGGCCGCAGGCGGAGAAGATCAAGGGCAGTTTCGTGTTTGAGCGGGCGCGCATGGAAATTCGCGGCGATACGGCCACCACGGGCGGCGTGGCCTTGACGAATGTGAAAGCCGTGATTCCCGACCTGACCGTCTTCGACACCTTGCTCGATATCGACGGCAATGCGGCCGGCCCGATGCAGGAATTCCTCAAGTACGTGACGGCCAGCCCCGTGCTGGGCTGGATCGAGCATTTCACGGATGAAACGACAGCGACGGGCAACGCCAAGCTGGCATTGAAGCTGCACCTGCCGATCGAACGCATGCTCGAGTCGACCGTGCAAGGCAGCTTGCAGCTGGCGGGCAACGACGTGGTGCTGTTCCACGACATGCCGCCCGTGCTGGGCACGCAGGGCAAGATCGAATTCAACGAAAAAGGCGTCAACCTGAATGGCTTGAACGGTAGCCTGCTGGGCGGGCCGCTGGCCATCTCGGGCGGCACGCAGCCGGACAGTTCCATCCAGGTGAAACTCGCCGGCAACATGACCGTCGATGGCTTGCGCAAGACCTATCCGGCGCCTGTGCTGCAGCGCCTGGCGAAACATTTGAATGGCGGTGCGCGCTACAGCGGCCTGATCACGGCGCGCGACCACCAGGTGGTGGTCAATGTCGAGTCGCCGCTGACGGGCCTGGGCCTGGATTTCCCCGCCCCCCTGAAAAAACCTGCTGGCGACAGCCTGCCCGTGAAATTCACCCTGACGGGCAATGCGGCGAACGGAGCCGGACTGCGCACGGACGATATCCGCATCGCGCTGGGATCCGGCATCGCCGCGCGCTACCAGCGCCAGAAGCAGGGCAAGGACGCCTGGCGTTTAGTGCGTGGCGGTATCGGCGTGAACGTGCCGGCGCCAGAACCGGACAGCGGCATGATGTTCAACGTCAGCATGAAAACCCTGGACGTGGACAGCTGGATTGCCGCCGGCAGTGAAATCGCCGGCAGCGGCACGGCCTCCGCCGACAGCGGCGCTGCCGACGATGCGCCCGATATTGCGCAATACGTGGTGCCGGACATGATGGCGGCGCGTGCCAGCGAACTGATGCTGGGCGAGCGCAAGCTGGAAAACGTGGTCGTGGGCGCCACGCATCAAAAGGATGTGTGGCAAGCCAATATTGACGCGAAACAAGTGTCCGGCTACGTGACCTGGCTGGAAACGCCGTCCGGCCTGGGCAAGATGACGGCGCGCCTGTCGTCCCTGATCATTCCGGAGTCGGCCGCCAACGATGTGAAAAGTTTGCTGGAAGGCAAAAATGGCGCCCAGTCTATCCCTTCGCTCGATATCGTCGCCGAGCAATTTGAACTGTTCAACAAGAAGATCGGCCGGTTGGAGTTGCAGGCCTATAACACGATGGCGGCGGGCGGGCGCGAATGGCGCGTGGGCAAGTTGCAACTGTCGAACGCCGATGGCGCGCTGAGCGGCAATGGCAAATGGGTCATCAAGGATGGGCAAAGCACGACCAGCCTGCGTTTCGGCCTCGATATCGTCGATGCGGGCAAGTTGCTCGACCGCTTCGGCTTTGCCGATACGGTGCGTCGCGGCAAGGGCCGCCTGAGCGGCGACATCGCCTGGAATGGCTTGCCGTATTCGCTCGACATTCCCACCCTGTCGGGGCAGATCGAGATGAACGTGGAATCGGGCCAGTTCCTCAAGCAGGATCCGGGCGCGGCCAAGCTGTTGGGGGTGCTCAGCCTGCAAGCCTTGCCCCGCTTGCTGAAACTTGATTTCCACGACGTGTTTTCCGAAGGCCTGGCCTTCGACGGCATCACGGCCAACGCCAGTATCAAGCGCGGCGTGGTGAGCACCGACAACCTCAAGATGCACGGCGTGGCGGCAACCGTGTTGATGGATGGCACGGCCGATATCGCCAATGAAACGACGAATTTGCACGTGGTAGTGATACCGGAATTTAACCTAGGCACGGGGCCGCTCGTGTACGCGCTGGCCGTCAATCCTGTTATTGGCCTGGGCAGTTTCCTGGCGCAATTGTTCCTGCGCGCCCCCGTGATGAAGGCGCTCACTTACCACATGCAGATCGCCGGCCCGTGGAAATCGCCCGTCGTGACCAAGCTCAATGGTGGTAAATTGGAACCTGTCGCCGTTCCTGCCCCTGCAGCGGCGACGCAGGATGCTGTCGCTAAATAAGTGCCGCACAGTCAACTCGTAGTGCGCTTGAAGGGTTAGGTGAATGATGCATACAGTCGCAGCAATACAAATGATTTCCTCGCCTTCTGTGGAAGACAATCTGGCCACGGCGCGGCGCCTGGTGGCGCAGGCCGCCGCCGGTGGCGCACAGCTGGTGGTGCTGCCCGAATACTGGGCCATCATGGGCAAGCAGGAAACGGACAAGCTGGCGCATGCGGAACAGCCCGGCAGCGGACCGATCCAGGACGGCATGGCGCAGATGGCGCGACAGCACGGCATCTGGCTGATCGGCGGCACCCTGCCCCTGATTTCCGGCGAGGAGGGCAAGGTTCTCAATACGACCTTGGTGTACGACCCGCAAGGCGAGCCGGCCGGCCGCTACGACAAGATCCACCTGTTCGGCTTTACGCGGGGCACCGAGTCGTACAACGAATCGCGCACCATTGTGCCGGGCGCGCAGGTGCGCGCGATCGAGACGCCGTTCGGCCGGGTCGGCCTGTCCATCTGCTATGACCTGCGCTTTCCCGAACTGTACCGCGCCATGGGCGATTGCGCGCTGATCGTCGTGCCGGCCGCATTTACCCATACGACGGGCAGCGCCCATTGGGAAGTGCTGCTGCGCGCGCGCGCCATCGAAAACCAGTGCTACGTGCTGGCCTCGGCGCAGGGCGGCTTGCATCCGAACGGCCGCCGCACGTGGGGGCACAGCATGCTGATCGACCCGTGGGGCGAAGTGAAAGCCGTGCTGCCCGAAGGCGAGGGCGTGGTCAGCGGCGAGATCGACCTGGTGTTCCTGGCTGGCGTGCGCGAGTCCTTGCCGGCCCTGGCGCACCGCACCATGTAAATTGAAGGAATAGATAGCCATGATCCCATTTGAACCCAATCTGTCCAGCCTTTCCGTGGCGCGCGAACTCCTGCTCACGCCGTTCGGCCTGGATGAAGACAAGCTGCTCAAAGCCCTGGGCACGATGTTTACGCACAAGGTCGACTATGCCGACCTGTACTTCCAGTCGACCAGGAGCGAAGGCTGGAGCCTGGAAGAGGGCATCGTCAAGACGGGCAGTTTTTCCATCGACCAGGGCGTGGGTGTGCGCGCGGTGTCTGGCGACAAGACGGCCTTTGCGTATTCCGACGACATTTCCGAGCGGGCTCTGCTGGAAGCGGCGGCGGCCACGCGCACCATCGCGCGCGCGGGTGCCGGCAAGATCAAGATTGCGGGGCACACGCTGGCGCAGGGCGGGCGCTCGCTGTACCTGCCCAACGATCCGCTCGCCTCGCTGGACGCCACGGCCAAGGTGCAATTGCTCGAGCGCGTGGAAAAGATGGCGCGCGCGAAAGATCCGCGAGTCGTGCAAGTGATGGCGGGCCTGGCCGGCGAATACGACGTGGTGCTGGTGCTGCGCAGCGATGGCGTGCTGGCGGCCGACATCCGCCCGCTGGTGCGCGTGTCGCTCACCGTGATCGCGGAACAGCATGGTCGCCGCGAAACGGGCTCGGCCGGTGGCGGCGGGCGTTTCAGCTATGACTATTTCAGCGATGCCGTGCTGGAACAATACGCGGCCGACGCTGTCAATTCGGCCCTGGTGAACCTGGAAGCGCGCCCGGCGCCGGCCGGCCCCATGACCATCGTGCTGGGACCGGGCTGGCCCGGCATCCTGCTGCACGAAGCGATCGGCCACGGCCTGGAAGGCGACTTCAACCGCAAGGGCTCGTCCGCGTTTTCCGGCCGCATCGGCGAGCGCGTAGCTGCCAAGGGCGTCACCGTGGTCGACGACGGCACCCTGGCTGGCCGGCGCGGCTCCCTGAATATCGATGACGAGGGCAACCCGACGCAGTGCACGACCCTGATCGAGGACGGCATCCTGCAAGGCTATATCCAGGACACCATGAACGCGCGCCTGATGAAGATGCCCGTGACGGGCAATGCGCGCCGCGAATCGTTCGCCCACCTGCCCATGCCACGCATGACGAACACGTATATGCTGGGCGGCGACAAGGACCCGGACGAGATCCTCGCTTCCGTCAAAAACGGTCTGTATGCCGTCAACTTTGGCGGCGGCCAGGTCGACATTACGAACGGCAAGTTCGTCTTTTCGGCCAGCGAAGCGTACATGATCGAAAACGGCAAGCTCAGCTATCCAGTGAAGGGCGCCACGCTGATCGGCAATGGCCCGGACGTGCTCAACCGCGTTTCCATGATCGGCAACGACATGCGCCTCGATTCGGGCGTGGGCGTGTGCGGCAAGGAAGGGCAAAGCGTGCCCGTGGGCGTGGGGCAGCCAACTTTGCGCCTGGACGGCATCACTGTCGGTGGCACGGCTTAGTTGCCGGCCACAGCGTTGCTAGCCAGCCGACGCGCATCGACAGTGCGCAACTTTTTATGCTTTTTTACGTATTTTGCAGTGTAAAAGGGCGGCGACATGCGGCTTTGCCGACAAATAGGCTTGCCAACCCTTGCAATTTAGGTTTATAGTCGTTCATCACTTACGGATGACTCGCATGTTCGCTCGCCACTTTTTTACCGCTTATTTTTACTTTAGCAATTCCAACCCAAAGGCGGTGGAGTAGCGGTCGGTTCACGTAGCAGCAAAACGAGATCCCAGCAAATTCTAAAAAACCGCCACTGATGGCGGTTTTTTTTTACCCAGATGTTTTACCCATCCTTAAATTTTGGAGAAAATGATGCCCCGCACCGATGATTTGCGAATTCGCGAAATGAAGGAACTGACCCCGCCGTCCCACCTGATCCGCGAATTCGCCTGCTCGGAGCAAGCCGAACAGACCGCCGCCAGCGCCCGCATTGCCCTGCACCGTATCCTGCATGGCCAGGACGACCGCCTGATGGTGGTGATCGGGCCTTGCTCCATCCACGACACCAAGGCGGCGATGGAATATGCGCGCCTGCTGGTCAAGGAGCGCGCGCGTTTCGCCGGTGAACTGGAAATCGTCATGCGCGTCTACTTCGAGAAGCCGCGCACCACCGTGGGCTGGAAGGGTCTGATCAACGACCCGTACATGGACAACAGCTTCCGCATCAACGACGGCTTGCGCATGGCGCGCGAACTGTTGCGCGATATCAATGAGCTGGGCTTGCCGGCCGGCACCGAGTTCCTCGACGTCATCAGCCCGCAATACATCGCCGACCTGATCAGCTGGGGCGCTATCGGCGCGCGCACGACGGAGTCGCAGGTGCACCGCGAGCTGGCGTCGGGATTGTCCTGTCCGGTCGGCTTCAAGAATGGCACGGACGGCAATGTGAAAATCGCCGTGGAAGCCATCAAGGCCGCCTCGCAGCCGCACCATTTTCTTTCCGTCACGAAGGGCGGCCACTCGGCCATCGTCTCGACCAACGGCAATGAGGATTGCCATATCATCTTGCGCGGCGGAAAAACCCCGAACTATGACGCGGCCAGCGTGGACGACGCTTGCAAGGCCATCGCCGCGCAAGGCCTGGCGGCGCGCCTGATGATCGACGCCTCGCATGCGAACAGCTCGAAAAAACCGGAAAACCAGATCCCCGTGTGCGCCGACATCGCCAGCCAGGTGGCCGGGGGCGACAGCCGCATCGTTGGCGTGATGGTGGAATCGCACCTGGTGGCGGGGCGCCAGGATTTAATCCCCGGCAAGGAATTGATCTATGGCCAGTCCGTCACGGACGGCTGCATCGACTGGAGCGCCAGCGTGGCCGTGCTGGAAAACCTGGCGGCGGCCGTGAAGCAGCGCCGCTTGCAGGGCGACGCGGAATGAAGTGACGTGGCGCGCAGCATAAAAAATCTATGGTCACCCTCCCTTTTGCAAGCTGATTTTGTATGATGTGAGCAGGCTTGCTTAAATCTATCCGGCGTCTGGTTGGAGATGGTTCTCCGCGCCACGATGAGAGTCGCGCC
>NZ_JBNYXV010000011.1:0-51486 GCF_051380845.1 Janthinobacterium salmonicoloratum
TTGCCGAGATCAATGCCGATGAGCGTAACGGTTTCCATGATGGCCTCCTTCAGAAATGAAAACACCCTACAAGTTTAGTAACTTATAGGGTGGAGGGTGACCATCTCATTAAGCCCGGAAAGCTAAGCTTTCCGGGCTTTTCAGTTTTCAGCTGCAATCAGATGCAAGCAGCTTAGAACTTGTAGGAACCGCTCAGGTAGAACTGGCGGCCCAGGGCGCTCGAGTACGATGGGTTGTAGCCCACTTGATGCGAAAGCCCGGAAAGCTAAGCTTTCCGGGCTTTTCAGTTTTCAGCTGCAATCAGATGCAAGCAGCTTAGAACTTGTAGGAACCGCTCAGGTAGAACTGGCGGCCCAGGGCGCTCGAGTACGATGGGTTGTAGCCCACTTGATGCGAACCCGTGTTACGCAGGGTGAACGGCGGATCGCGGTCGAACAGGTTCAGGATGCCGCCCGTGATTTCCACGTTCTTCAAAGGACGGTAAGCCGTCTGGAAGTCGAAGGTGGTATAGCTCGGCACTTCCAGCTGGATGCCATAGCATTCGCCTGGACTGCCGGCGACGATCACGGCGCAGCCCTTGGCTGTCTGTTCCTTGTCCGTGTAGCCATTGCGGTAGCTGGCGCTCAGCGTATGCGTGAACTTGGCTGTCTCAAACGTGCTGGTGGCGCGGATGATGTTGCGGAAGCTGACCTTGTCGTTCGAACCGTAGCGATTCAGGCTGGTTTCCCATTGATCATTGGTGCCTGGCGTCGTGTAGCGTGAGCGCAGCAGATAGGTACCCATCAGGCGAGTCGTCAGACGACCGTCCAGCAGCTTCATCTTGTGGGTGAAGTCGTAGTCGATACCGCGGTTTTCCACCTTGCCGATGTTGATTGGCAGCAGTTTGACGGCCAGCACGTCCTTGCCCGTCGAGCTGATGTGCTTGACGGTAAACAGGTCGGCGTACTTGGCTGGATTGTTGAAGATCAGGCCTTCGGAGACCGAGGTCACCTGATCGTTGATCTGCACGTTCCACAGGTCGAAGGACATCGACAGGCTGTCGATCGGCTCGAATACGGTACCGATGCTCCATTGCTTCGACGTTTCTGGTTTCAGGTCCGGGTTGCCGCCCTGGAAGGCTTCGAATTGCCTGCGGGTCACGCCGTCACAGTAACTGGCCAGCGGATGACCGCCCATGCCGTTTGCTGCCGTCAATGGGCATTGGTAGTTACCACCCGTGACGCCCCAGTCTTCCAATGGACCAGCTATTTCCTGCATGCTGGCGGCGCGGAAGCCGGTGCCGGCAGCGGCGCGGAACATCACGTTCTTGGTAGCGGAATATTTGCCGCTGATTTTCCAGGTGGTGGCGTTTTCCTTCTTGCCTACCGTCTTGCCCGTCAACTTGTCATCAATGGCGCCGATCTGGTCATAACGCAGCGAGCCCGTCATTTCCAGTTTTTTCGAGATTGGCAGCATCAGCTCGGCATACGCGCCAGCGTTGTCGCGTGCGTATTCGCTGTCGACTTGTGCATTGTCAAACAGGATCTGTGCCTGCTTGGCGACGTCCGCCTGTTGCATCTTGAACGAGGTGTTGCGGTAGTCGGCGCCCACGCCCAGCATGGCGGTGCCGCCTGGCAGCGAGAACACAGGGCGTGAAGCGCGGCCGTCGATGCCCTTCATTTCCACGGTCTGCGTATTGTAGGTGCCGCTGAAACCCGTGCCCAGCAGTGCCTGGCGCATGGTGTCCGGCATGGCGCCTACAGGATAGGCGAAGGGGTCGATATTGCCGGCGGCAATTTGCGCGTCGAACTTGTCGGCCAGCGGGAAACCGCTGACGTATTTCTGCGTCTGCTTGTTTTTCGAGTAGGTCACGGCCGAGTTGATATCCCAGCCGAATGCATTGCCGTCGACACCGGCGACGATATGCGTGGCCTTGGTGCCATAGTCGTAGGTGCGGTTGCCCATTTCCGACAGGCGATAGGTGGCGATGGAATCGGTGATGTTGGCCAGTTGCGCCGGCGTCAGGTTAGGCGCCAGATATTTGTTGAACAGCGGCGAGCCGACCGGCACCGAGAAGTCCGCTGGATAGGGTGCGATGCTGGCGATGATGCGCGCTTCCGTGTAGGCCAGGTCATAGAAGCCCTGGAAGCCGGTTTTGCCCAGTTTGACGGTACCCGAGCTGAAGAGGGAATCGCGCTTCGATTCGGGATTGATTTCGATGGTCGATGGCGAATCGAAATAGCAATTGCCGTCGCCATAGAAATCCATGTTGCTGGCAGCACACTTGCCGCCATGGGCCAGTGCATATGGGTTCAGGTTGACGGTATCGACGAAAGGCTTGTTGGTCTTTGGATCGATGACTAACTGGCCCGTTACCGGATCGGTGCGGTTGTAATCAACAGCCGCATTGCCTGGCGCCGAGCGCGAGGAACCGTTGATGAATTGCAGCGCCTTGCCGGTCTTCGGATCGTTGAAATTGATGATGCCGCTTTTCGCGAAGCTGCGCTGCGATGCTTTCAGCGATTTTTGTTCGTCATGGCTGGCCGACACGAAGATGCTGTAGCCGTCTTCGTCGATGTCGCCGAAGCCCTTGCTGATCGAGATCGAGTTGCTGGCGCCGCCTTTTTCTTCAGGACGCGAGTACTTGGCATTGATTTCCAGCGGCGATGCGCCTTTTTTCAGGATGAAGTTGACCACGCCGGCGATGGCGTCGGCGCCATACAGTGCCGAGGCGCCGTCCGTTAGCACTTCCACGCGCTCGATGGCCGACAGTGGGATCGAGTTCAGATCGATGGTGGTGCCGGAATTGGATGGCGCAAGACGGCGGCCGTTCAGCAGCACCAGCGTGTAGGCTGCGCCGATATCGTGGATCGAAGCCGTGGTGACGCCGCCGCCGCCGCCGCCCACCGAATCGGCGGCCACGGAGAAGCCCTGCATCGCAGGAATTTGCTGGATGAAATCGGTCACCGTGGAGACGCCGGTTTTCTTGATGTCTTTCTGGTTGAACGACTGCACCGGCAGCGACGCTTCGGAAGCGATGCGCTTGATGCTCGAACCCGTGACTTCCACGCGTTGCATGGTGCCATCTGTTGTTTCTTGCGCATACGCGGCGTGCATGCTCAGAGCCATGCCGCCTGCAAACATCAGGCGCAGCGACCGCGATATTACATTTTCTATCATCATCTGAAATTCCTTGTTATTGTGATAAAGGCGGCAATTATTTTGAAATAACTTGTTGCTTACTAACAATTTATTTGCCTTTTTGCAAAACCACCAATGAAAATTTTGTAAATTTTCAGGGCCCTCATCAAAACATTCACCATTCAGATTGTCAATTTCGTGCGGACTTTTTGGACGAAATGCAACATTTCCCTGTTTTTTTTGTAATCCTTCAGAAATAAAGTATCGTGAACCCTTGTCAGTCTTGTTCAGATGCGTAAAATAAAACGGCGCACATCATCGCTGATGGCGCCGTCTTTGGCATGGCCGGCGTACGCTGGTCAGCGCTGTCCGGTCTGTCTTTTCTTCCCTCATTCCCCTTAAAACGTATAGCTGCCGCGCAGGTAATAGGCGCGCCCGACCGGATCCGTGTAGCGCGGGTCATAGCCTTTCTGGAACAAGGTGCCCTGGTTCGAGAACGGTGGTTCCTTGTCCAGCAGGTTTTTCACGCCGGCCGTCAGCAGCAAGCCTTTCCATACGTAGCTGCCCGACACATTCAGCAGGCTGTAAGAGGGCACATCGTGGCGGAACTGCGGATCCACCTGGTTCTGATCCGTGTAGCCGGACTTGAATGATTGCGACACGGTGGCGCCCCAGTTGCCCATGCGCCAGTTCAGGGCCGCCGTATGCTTCCAGCGGAACACAGGATTGTTATCCGCGTAGCGGCCCACGTTGGCGATGAATTCGCCGCCGCGTTCGTTCTGGTAGTCATATTTGTGGGTCCACGTGCCATCGACCGACACGCTGACATCACCGTAGGCGCCACGGCCCAGGCGCGCATTCAGGCTCACATCGATGCCGTCGGTTTTCACTTCGCCGAGGTTGTCGTTCAAGTCCAGAATGGCGAAAGGCGAACCGTCTGGATTGCGCAGGAACAAAGCCTTGTATTTTTCGTAGTTACCGTAGATCGATTGTTCGGGCAAGGATGAAATCTTGTCCTTCAGATGGATGTTCCAGTAATCGATGGCGACGGTGACTTCCTTGATGGGTTCGAGCACCAGGCCGAAGGCGAAGGTGGTGGATTTTTCCGGTTTCAGTTTTTCATTGCCTCCTTGTAGCTTGAATTGCTGCAAGTCGCAATCGCGCAGGGGATTGGCGCCCGGCTGCGGCACGCCGCCCGGGCAGAGGATGGGATCGTCGTAGGAATCGTTGGTATCGTTCTTCGACGGCGGCGCATTCTTTTCAAACAAGGTGGGAGCGCGGAAACCCGTGCTGGCCGAACCGCGCAACACCAGCGCGCTGCTGGCCTGGTAGCGCAGGGCCAGCTTGGGATTGGTGGTGCTGCCCACGTCGCTGTAATGGTCGAAACGGGCGGCCAGCTGAACTTCCAGGTCCTTGATCAGCGGCAAGTTGACTTCGCCGAAGACGGCCTGAATCGTGCGCGAGCCGCTCTTCGACAGCGAACCGGACAGGCCGGAACTGGCGGCCTGGCTGGCGATATCGCGGTTGACATTGAAGTCGGCTTTTTCACGCCGCAGTTCACCGCCGAGCGCGATGGCCAGCGGGCCGCCGGCCAGCTGCATCAGTTCGCGGCTGCCCTTGATGTCGAAGCCAGTGGTGGTGACCTTGGCATTTTGTACCTCGCCGCGCAGGGCGGTGCTGTCCAGGTAAGCCTTGCCGGCCGTGTCCTGCATGCCAAACGGGTTCAGGATACCGTTCAGCACGCCGGCGGCAAAGCTCGCATCCTGCACATAGCCGTTGGTGAATTTTTCCGACGATTTGCTGATCGCATGGCTAAGCCCCGTCTTGTAATCCCAGCCCGCCAGTTCGCCTTCGATGGCCAGCACCAGGCGGTCAGCCTTGCCGGTGGAATCGATTTGCCGCTGGCCCGCTTCCACAGGGCGCCAGTTGACGCTTAGCGGCTGTCCCGACAAGCCTGGCTGGGCCGGCACGCCGCCTGCATTGCCCGGATAGTATTTGCTGGTATTGGGCAAGATCAAGCCCGTTTGCGGCGGCGGCGCCGTACGTGCTTTCACCTTGTTTTCCGAATGCAGATATTCCAAGGTGGCCAGGTGGCCGCCGCCCAGCTTGAAGGCGCCCCTGCCGAAGAAGGCCACTTGCTCCTGCGCCGGCAGGTCGTCGATCTGCCGCGTGTAGTCCTGGCGGCAGGTGCCGTTGGCCGCCGCCACCGACAGGGGCGGGTTGCAGCCCGTGGCCGCATACGGATTGCCGGCCAGGCCCGTGCCGCCGTTGGCCGCCGCATCGAAGTAGTTGCCGGGGAAGGTGGTACCGCTGGTGAGCGACAGGCCGCGATCGGGAATGATGCCGGTCTTGGAAAAATCGCGATCCTGCGACGTGAGCACATTTTGCTTGTGGTAGTCGACCACGCCGAAAATATTGTAGCCGTCGGTGTCGAGCTTGCCGAAACCCGTCGACAGGTTGATGCGGTGCTCGCCGCCGCCCTTGTGTTCGGGCGCGACGACCTCGGCGGTGATGTTGGTGACATTCACCGAGCGCTTGGTGATGAAGTTGATGACGCCGCCGATGGCGTCCGTGCCGTAGATGGCCGAGGCGCCGTCGCGCAGCACTTCGACGCGCTCCAGGGCGGCGATGGGAATGATGTTCAGGTCGACGCTGGCGCCGTCATACGGATGGTTGGCGATGCGCCGGCCATTGAGCAGTACCAGGGTCTTGTCGCCGCCCAGGCCGCGCAAGTCGGCGCTGGCCTGGCCGCCCGTGGGCAATCCGCTGGTATTGCCGCCGACGGCATTGCCGCTGCCCATGCTCGACGCATTCGAGGGTATCTTGCTCAGTACTTCCTGGGCCGTCGTCAAGCCCTGTTTGGCGAAATCTTCGGCTTTGAAGATGGATAGGGGCGTCGCCGTTTCCGAGACGAGGCGCTTGATGGAGGAACCGGTGACTTCGACGCGCTGCATGGTGCTCGTCTCGTTGACTTCTTGCGCCAGCGCCTGCTGGCTGAGCAGGCCAGCGGCAAGGCCGCCGGCGCAGATCAAACGGATGGAACGGGACAAGCGTATTTCTCTGATCATGTTCAAGACTCCTGGAAAAGCGGTTGGCTAAGAGGGCAAGAACGGCCGCGCCGGTTGGCGCACCGAGAACATTGAAAAGTATTTATATCTTTTCAACTGAGCAACTGTAATGATCCGCAAAAGTCCTTGTCAACGTGGCAAACGGCTTTGTGTGCTTAAACAACGTAGTGCGTCATCGGTACTGATTTAAAACAAAGAAGACGAATTTTGTGCCGCATTTTTGAGGAAGGCCGCCATGCCCAGTGCGGGCTTCGGGCGCGCAAAATAAAACGCCCGTTGCGGTGCAACGGGCGTTGGCGTGGCTGGCATGACGATAGTGACTTGCGCCTGCCGGATGCACAGGCTGCGCTTGGCAGCCTGCATTGGGGTTTAGAAAAACTTGTAGCTGGCGCCCAGTTTGAAGTAGCGGCCGATGGCGCCGCTGGCGTCCATCGGGTTGTAGCTCATGCCGCCATAGGTCAGCGGGTCGAGCGGGGCGATCTTGTCGGTCACGTTGTTGATCGAGGCAAACAGTTGCAGCTGCTTGCTGACATTCCAACGGCTCGACAGGTCGAGCGTGGTGAACGAGGCCAGCTTGCAACCGTTCGGCGCTGGTGTGCCATCGGCCAGTTTGGAGGCGCAAGGCTTGCCTTCAAAGAGGATGTTCTTCATATCCGAACGGTAGTTCAGCACGCCGCTGACATTCCAGTTGCCCAGGTCCCACGAGCCGGTGAGATTGATCTTGTCCTTGGGCGTCCCTGCGCAGTTGGATGTGTCGCAATTGCCATGCGTGCCGGCGAACTGGTAGCGCACGGTGGCCGACTCGGCGCGTACCCACGAGGCGATGTGGGTCCAGGTCAGGCCAAACGTGGCGCGGCCGTAGTCGCCCAGGCGCACGCGCTGCTTGATGTCCAGGTCGATGCCCTTGATCTCCGTATAACTGGAGTTGCGGTACGGTGCCTTGGTGATCAGCAAGGTGCCCGTGTTCGGCGTGACGACGCCATTGATGGTCAGGTTGTTGTCGGCGCGGACGGCGGTTGGCAGGGCGGCCGCTTCGTTGTACGGCAGGGGATTGATCTCGTTTTCACGCTTGATCTTCCAGCCATCGAGAGACAGGCTGGTATCGTTGAACGGATCCCACACGAGGCCCAGGGTGTAGCCTTTGGATTTTTCCGGCTTGAGGCTAGGGTCGCCAATCTTGACGGCCGCCACTTGCAGTTCGCAGTCGCTGGCATTGGCGCCCGGCAAGCGTGTGCCGCCCGGGCAGCGCACGGGATCGCTCACGGTCGAGGTTCCCGTCGATTGTGAATCGGCATTGCTTTCGGCTGGGCCCGGTGCGCGGAAGCCTTCCGAATACGTGCCGCGCACGGCGAAGGTTTTCAGCGGCGTCCACTTGGCGCCCAGTTTCGGCGTGGTCGACGAGAAACGGTCGTATTTGTCGTAGCGCAAGGCACCCGATAGTTCCACCGTCTTGATCACGGGCGCCAGCACTTCCAGGAACACGGCCGAGACCTTGCTGTCGCCCTTGGCGGCAACATAGCTGGAGTTGATGGAACCGTTTTCCGTGCCCGACAACGATGGGTTGTCGAGCTTGTCGCGGCGGTGTTCCGCACCCACGGCCAGGCCCATGGCGCCACCGGGCAGCTGCATCAGTTCGCGCGAGGCTTTGAAGTCGATGATGTCGAGCTTGGTCGTGGAGTCGGAGGTAGCGTTGGTTACCATGGCCGCGTACAGCGAGGCGGGATTCTTGCTTGCCTGCGCGCCGATATAGTACGGGAAATATTTGCTGTTCGGATTGCCCAGGGCATCCTTGACGACGGCCATGTTCAGCATGTTGCTGTAATCGAGGTGCAGCTTTGATTCCGAATGCGTATAGCCGGCATCGTAGTCCCAGCCCATGGCGTTGCCCTTGACGCCGAGCACGATGCGGTTGAACTCATTGTTGGCCTGGCGCGTGCTGGCGCCCACGTCGAAAGCCTGGTAGCGCACGCGCACCGGCACACCGTACGGATTTTGCGGGTGATTCGCGGCCAGCACAATGGTGGTGCCGGCGCCGGAGCCGTAATTGACGACGCCAGTCGGGCTGGTGGCATTCGGCGGGAAGGCGATGGTCGGCGTGACCGATGGTGGTATCAGGGTAAAGGCCGTGTCGCGCTTCGAGTAGCCCGCTTCCGCATACACCTGGGTGTCCGCATTGACTTGCCAGGTGCCGCGCGTGTACAGGTTGATCGATTCGATCTTCGGCTGCATCGAACGGAACTGGTCATGGTGCCACAGGCAGCCGCCCTTCGGATCTTGCGGCGAAGATACGGACAAGGTGGAGCAGCCGGGCAGCGAAACATAGTTGTTGGTGACGGGATCGCGGATCAGGCCCGCTGGCGAGGCATTTGCATCGTTGTTGCCGTTGATGTAGCCACCGGCAAACTGGGTGTTGATCGCATAGCCATACGGGCGCAGGTCGGCCTTGCCTATCCATTTTCGCCCGGCCCGCTCATTGTTCATCAGCATGTCCGATTTGGTGTATTCGGCATTGACGACGACGTTGAATTTATCCGTGTCCAGGTTGCCCTTGCCGAAGGTCAGCGAGGCGCGGTGCTGCTTGGCGTCGCTGTCGCCGGAGATGCCCGTGTCGCCTTTCAGGGTCAGGCCTTCGAAGTCCTTGCGCAGGATGATATTGACGACGCCGGCGATGGCGTCCGCGCCATACGTGGAAGAGGCGCCATCCTTGAGAATTTCGATGCGCTCGACGATCTGCATCGGCACGGTAGAGAGATCGGTAAAGCTTTTCTGGCCGTCATCTGCCCGCGCGAACGGCGCCATGCGGCGGCCATTGAGCAAGACCAGGGTCGAGGTGGCGCCCAGGCCGCGCAGCGAGATGGCCGTGGAACCGGCGGCAAAGCCGTTGCCGAAGCCCGTCGGCAGGGAGCCGGCGCCATCGGCGGTCAGGGTTTGCAGGTATTCGGCGACGGTGGCCTTGCCCGATTTCATCAAGTCGTCGCGGGTGATGACCTGTACCGGTGACGCGGTCTCGGCCGTGGCTCGTTTGATGCTCGAGCCTGTAATTTCCACACGTTGGACATTGGCGTCTTGCGCCATTGCCGGCGCAGCCATCATGCCAAGGCTGACCGCTGCTACGCTACCCGAAAAAATCAGGCGTACGGAGCGGGACATCACTGTTTCCATCATCATTCTCAGAACTCCGAAAGTAAGTTCGGCTGGCCGGTTTGCGACACAACCTCGCTAGTCTAAAAAAGATTGCTGCGTCGGCAATCGCTGTGGGACGAACGGCATACTGTGCGTTGCCGTGCTTGATAAGACCACTTGCCGAGAAAGCTTGTCAACGCGCAAATGTGACATTTCGGGATGGAAACAACAGTGTTTTTTATAATGTTTGAGTGTTTCAGTATTGGCAATTATTTTAATGTTGCGCTGCGCTATGCGGTTTCCGTCCACCGATAAAAAGTGCGCTCATTCACGGACGTAAGGGTTTCTACCAATGCGCTTTTGCGCGGCATCGTCCAGGGGATGTTGCGGTGCGGAAGATTTCCCCTGTGGCGCGGGTGCTTGTTGCCGCGCACGCCAGAAGTACCGCAGCTTTTTGCCCGGCATGCAAAATATGCGTTATCGTTACGCGTTTTCCAGCTCGTCAAACCATCGACGTGGCTGGCTGCGAACAAGGCATAGATCTTGCGAGGATGGACTGGTTTTGGTGGTGGAATCCTGTATCCCAGGGGGAAGCCAGTACAAGCGCACCAATGCGGTGCGACAGATAATCGAGATGAAGGGTATTACATGAAGTCACCATGGATGCGGCGCGTGGCGCTGCTCGCCTGCCTGGCCACCCTGCCGCTGGCGGCCGTTGCCGCGGATGTCGCCCCTGCGGCCGCGCCGGTCAAAACCTTGCGCTATATCCTGCCGGCCGCCGAGACGGGCTTCGATCCGGCTACCGCGCGCGACCTGTATTCGAACCACATCACGCAGGCCGTCTTCGACACCCTGTACACCTATGATTACCTGGCGCGCCCCGTGAAGGTGGTGCCCGGCGCGGCCGCCGCGATGCCGGAAGTGTCCGCCGACGGCAAGACCTACACCATCCGCCTGAAAAAAGGCATCCTGTTTACGCCGGACGCAGCGTTTGGCGGCAAGCGCCGCGAACTAACGATGGCCGACTACGTGTATTCGTGGAAGCGCCTGTTCGATCCGCGCCTGGCCTCGCCGCACAGCTGGCTGTTCGAAGGCAAGGTGGTGGGGCTGGATGACCTGGCCAAGGACGCGGCCAAGTCGAACAAGCTCGATTACAGCAAGAAGGTGGCCGGCCTGGAAATCCTTGACCCGTATACCTTGCGCATCACGCTGACCAAGACCGATTTCAATTTCCCCATGATCCTCGCCTACGTGCCGACGGCCGCCGTGGCGCGCGAAGTGGTGGACAAATATGGCGACGTGAAGGGTGAAGTGGGCTCGAATCCCGTCGGCACCGGCTATTACACCCTCGGTGAATGGACGCGCGGCAACCGCATCGTCCTCAACCGCAACCCGCAGCACTTGCCGGAAACGTGGAATTTCATGGCCGGCGACGATCCGGACGACCAGCGCATCGTGCGCCAGATGCAGGGTAAACGCATTCCCGCCATCGACCGCATCGAAATTTCCGTGATGATCGAAGACCAGTCGCGCTGGCTGTCTTTCCAGAGCGGTGGCACGGACGTGTTCTGGCTCGATGGCCCGCTGGCGCCGAAGGCATTGCTGAACGGTAAGCTGCGTCCCGAGCTGGCAGAGAAGGGCGTGCAATTGTCGCGCCTGTTGGATCCGGAAATCAGCTATTACTACTGGAATATGGAAGACCCGACCCTGGGTGGCTTCAGCAAGGAAAAGATCGCCCTGCGCCGCGCTATTGCCATGGCGCACAATATCGATGAAGAAATCCGCATCATCTGGAATGGTCAGGCCAAGCGCCTCGACTATCCGATCCCGCCGGGCGTCGTCGGCTACGATCCCCACTACAAGAGCCTGTTGCAATACGATCCCGTGCTGGCCAATAAACTGCTGGATAAATTCGGCTACAAGAAGGGCGCCGATGGTTGGCGTACCCTGCCTGACGGCAAGCCGCTGCTGATCCGCTACGCCTCGCGCAACGAAGCCAATGGCGTGCTGCAGGCGGAAATGTGGCGCAAGACGTACAACTCGCTGGGCATCCGCATGGAAAACGACCGCATGATCTTTTCCGATATCTTGAAGACGGAAAAGCAGTGCAAGATGCAGACGCGCACGGCGCCATGGCTGGCCGACTATCCGGACGGCGACAACTTCATGCAGCTGTTCTACGGCCCGAACACGCACCAGAACAACAATGGCTGCTACCAGGATCCCGAGTACGATAAATGGTACGCGGCCAGCCAGGCCATGCCAGCCAGCCCCGAGCGCGACGAGCTGTTCCACAAGATGGCGCGCCGCCTGGAAGTGAACGCGGGCGCCCTGATCGGCTATGCGCGCTATCGCAACATGCTGGCGCAAAAGTCGGTGCAAGGCTACAAGAAGCACCCGATTCTGTTTCAGGAATGGGCGTACATGGATATCGACAGCGATGGCGCTCCCGTGGCTAAACCAGCCCCGGATACTGCTGCCAAATAAGCGCAACCGCTTATAACAACATATACAACAAGGAATCATTATGTTCGCTTATATCCTGCGCCGCTTGTGGCAGATGCTGCCCACCATGCTGGGCGTCGTCCTGCTGGTGTTTATCCTGTTCAATTGGGTGGGCGGCGATCCCGCCTACATCCTGGCCGGCAAGATGTCGAGTGCGGAAAGCATCGCCAACATCCGCCGCCAGCTGGGCGTCGACCAGCCGTACTACGTGCAACTGTGGATCTTCATCAAGCAGATCGTCACCTTTGACTTCGGCCAGAGCTGGGCCACGGGGGAATCCGTGTCGCACATCATCACTTCGCGCCTGGGGCCGTCGATGATGGTGCTGATCCCGCTGACCGTGCTGGAAACCTTCTTTGGCGTGGCGCTGGCGCTGGCCATCGCCTTCGTGCGCGGTTCGCTGACGGACCGCGCCGTCATGATCGCCTGTACGGTGGGCATGTCGATTTCCATCCTCGTCTACATCATCGTCTTCCAGTACGGCTTTGCCTACAAGCTGGGCTTGTTCCCCGTGCAGGGCTGGGGCGACAGCTTCTGGGAAAACCTGCTGCGCTATTCGACCTTGCCGATCCTGATTGGTCTGGCCGTCTCCATCGCGCCGACCCTGCGCCTGTTCCGCACTTTCGTGCTGGACGAGGCCAACCAGGATTACGTGCGCACGGCGCGCGCCAAGGGCTTGAAGGAAGGCCGCATCATGTGGGTGCACGTGCTGCGCAACGCCGGCATTCCCATCATTACCTATGTGATGTCGAACTTGCCGGCCCTGCTGATCGGCGCTTTCCTGCTCGAGCGTTTCTTTGGCATCCCCGGCATCGGGCGTGAAGTGATCCTGGCTGTCGAGCGCAGCGACTTTCCGGTGATCAAGGCGATCACCGTGTATGTTGCCGCCGCCACCATGCTCTTCAACCTGCTCACCGACCTGCTGTACCAGGCGGTCGATCCTCGCGTACAACTGAAGTAGAAAGAGACGATGTCGAAACCTCATACATCGCCCGGCCTGTGGGCCCTGGCGTGGCGCCGTTTGCGCGGCGACAAGATTGCAATGATATCGCTGGCCGTGGTCGGCGCCTTTTTCCTGCTGGTGCTGGCGTCCGCCAGCGGCCTGGTAGCCTCGAACTGGGAAGACGAAGTGGCCGTCAGCTATGCGCCGCCCACCTTTGTGGGGGCCGACAAGGATGTCGCCGCCGATGGCGCGATGCCGGTGACGGACGAGCGCAGCGCGCCCACCCCCGTCAACGTGCTCGATCCCCTGGCCGACGATATCGCGGAACTGCGCGCCCAGATGGGCAGCAATCCTTCCGCCGGCGTCGAGATGTACGGCGTGACCGACCCGCTGGCCGACGATTTGACGGCCTTGCGCGCTGGCATGGGCAAGGCCAAGAAACTCGTCACGCACAAGGCGGCAACCTTGCCGTTCGGCGCCGACAAGTGGGGCCACGACATTCTGCAGAAAACCATCAAGGGCGGCGAAACGTCGATCGTCGTGGGCCTGGTGGCAGCCTTGCTGGCCGTGGTGCTGGGCACCATCTTTGGCGCCGTGTCCGGCTACTTCGGCGGCATGGTCGATGATTTCTTCAACTGGTTCTACAGCATTTTTACCTCAATCCCATCGATCCTGATGATTTTGACGGTGGCGGCCGTGCTGCAGCAGAAGGGCGTGCTGACCATCGTGCTGATCCTCGGACTGACAGGCTGGACGGGGCCATACCGCTTGATCCGCGCCGAATACATCAAGCACAAGGCGCGCGAATACGTGATGGCGGCCGACGCCATCGGCGCCTCGCACTGGCGCAAGATGTTTTCGCACATCTTCCCGAACGTCAGCCACGTGGCGCTGGTGCAAATGTCGATTCTGGTGGTGGGCTTCATCAAGGCCGAAGTGATTCTGAGCTTCCTGGGCTTTGGTGTGCCGGTGGGCACCGTCTCGTGGGGCAGCATGCTCAACGAGGCACAAAATGAACTGATCCTGGGCAAATGGTGGCAGCTGACCGCGGCCGCCACGGCGATGGCCGTGCTGGTGACGGCGTTCTCGCTGTTTACCGATGCCTTGCGCGATGCGCTCGACCCCAAAGTGAAATAGGAGTTGCTCATGGACCAGAATAACCTGTTGGAAGTGCGCGACCTGCGCGTCACCTTCCGCCTGGACAAGAAGACCACGTTCGAAGCCGTCAAGGGCATCTCGTTCAACGTGCCGCGCAACAGCACCGTGGCGCTGGTGGGCGAATCGGGCAGTGGCAAGTCCGTCAGCTCGCTGGCCGTGATGGGCTTATTGCCGCCGGATAACACCATCATAGATCCTGCTTCCAGCATCCACTTTGGCGGGCGCGACCTGCTCAAATTGTCGATCGCCGAGCGGCGCACCATGTGCGGCAAGGATATCTCGATGATTTTCCAGGAGCCGATGTCGTCGCTGAACCCCGTGTTTACGGTCGGCTTCCAGATCGCCGAAGTGTTGCGCCAGCACATGGGCATGAATCGCAAGCAGGCTCGCGCCCGCACCTTGGCGCTGCTCGAAGAGGTGGGCATACCCGATCCCTCCACGAAGATCGACGCTTATCCGAGCCAGATGTCGGGCGGCCAGCAGCAGCGCGTGATGATCGCCATGGCGATCGCTTGCGAACCGAAGCTGCTAATTGCGGACGAGCCGACGACGGCGCTGGACGTGACGATCCAGAAGCAGATCATGGACTTGATCGCCGCGCTGCAAAAGAAGCACCAGATGTCCGTGCTTTTCATTACCCATGACCTGGGCCTGGTGGGCGAGATCGCCGACCAGGTGATCGTCATGCGCCATGGCGAGGTGCGCGAAACGGGCGAAGTGCGGCAAGTGTTTGAAGCGCCGACCGACGCTTATACCAAAGCCCTGCTGCATTGCCGCCCGTCCTTGGATGAGCGCCCGTGGCGCTTGCCCGTCATCGCCGACTATATGGAAGGCAAGGCTGGCCCCGGCGTGGAAGTCAAACAGCGCACGCGCGGCTACACGCCGGGCGACGAGCCCGTGCTGGTGGTGAATAACCTGAGCAAAAGCTTTTATACGCGTGAAGGCCTGTTCGGCAAGCGCGAATTCCAGGCCGTCAAGGATGTGTCGTTTACCTTGCCGCGCGGAAAAACGCTGGGCGTGGTGGGCGAGTCCGGCTCCGGCAAGACGACGGTGGGCCTGACCCTGCTGCGCCTGCACCAGGCAACTGGCGGCACGGCCATGTTCCACGGCAAGGATTTGATTGCCATGCCGAACAAGGAATATTTGCCCTATAAACGCCGCATCCAGATCATCTTCCAGAATCCGTATGCGTCCTTGAATCCCCGTTTCACGGTGGGGCAGATCCTGCTGGAACCGATGCGCATCCACAAGATCGGCGCGAATGACCAGGAACGCATCGCCAAGGCCTACTGGCTGCTCGACAAGGTGGGGCTGCCGGAGCAGGCCTTCCACCGCTATCCGCACGAGTTTTCCGGTGGCCAACGCCAGCGCATCGCCATTGCCCGCTGCCTGACCATGCAGCCGGAAATCCTCGTCTGCGACGAATCCGTGTCGGCGCTCGACGTGTCGGTGCAGGCACAGGTGCTCAATCTGCTGCAGGACTTGCAGGATGAATTTGGATTGTCGTACATCTTCATCTCGCACGATTTGTCCGTGGTCAAATACATCGCCGACCAGGTGATGGTGATGCACAAGGGGCAAGTGGTGGAACTGGCCGATTCGGATGAGCTGTACCGCAATCCCGTGCATCCGTACACGCGCACCCTATTGAGCGCCATACCGAAGGGCGTGCAAATCTAAACACGCTTTTACGGTAAGATAGCGGCCATGCCCAACCTCATTTATCTGCTCGAACATTACGGTGTCCTGATTGTCTTTGGCATCGTGCTGGTGGAGCAGCTCGGCCTGCCGATTCCCGCTTTTCCCATCCTCGTGGTGGCGGGGGCGCTGGCCGTCGATGGCGACATGAATGGGGGGCTGGTGCTGGCTGCCGCGCTGGGCGCTTGCCTGATCAGCGACTTCACGTGGTTCCGCGCGGGCCGGCATTTCGGCAAGCGCATCCTGCGGCTGCTGTGTCGCATCTCGCTGTCGCCCGATTACTGCGTCAGCCAGACGGAAGATAAATTCAAGCGTTGGGGCCCGAAAGCCCTGATCGTCTCCAAATTCGTGCCGGGATTCAATACCGTCGCCGCGCCCATGTCGGGCGCGCTGGGCACGCCGCCGGGCCTGTTCTTCCTGTACGCGGGGCTGGGCGCCTTGCTGTGGAGCGGCACGGGCATCGTTGTCGGCGTGATTTTCCATTCCAGCGTGCAGCAGGTGCTCGACTTGCTCAGCACCATGGGCAGCACGGCCTTGCTGATGCTGGCGACCTTGCTGGGCTTGTTCCTGCTGTACAAATTCCTCGAACGCCGGCGCTTCCGCCAGGCCTTGCAGATCGAGCGCATCGGCATCGACGAATTGCTCGAACTCATAGAGCAGGGCGAGGAACCGCTGATGGTTGACGCCCGCAGCGCCACGGCGCAGGCGCTGGAACCGGCCGTGCCGGGCGCCTTGTTTTTCAATGGCAAGGAACCGGTGCCGGCCATGATCGCCATGGACAAGGACCGCCACATCATCGTGTATTGCAGCTGTCCCAATGACGTGACGGCCGCGCAAGTGGCCAAGCTGCTGCACCAGCACGGCTTTCACCGCGCCAAGCCCCTGCATGGCGGCCTCGATGCGTGGAATGCCGCCTACCGCTCGGACCAGCCGGCGCCCGCCAGCTTGCTGGGCGAAGGCTTGCCCTCCTGATTCCCTCAGCGTCCTGCACGCCAGCTTGGCAGTAAAAATCCGCAGTAAAAACCGGTAGTAATAATACGAAAACACTATCGCCGGCCTGCCAGGACGGCAGCGCCACACCAGCGTCGCCGCGTACAAAGCGGCTTTGCGCAAACTCCGGCATACTTTGCTTTCAAGGCGATTCCTGCTGCTGTGCAGCATGCTTTTCGCGTGCCTGATGAGTGCAAGTGCTTACTATAAATCATTGTTTCTAAGCAATTTTGGCGCTGCCTGTTGCATTTGGAGTGGAACTACCAATAAAGGCTTGTTTTGATGTACTTAAACTACAAACTTTGCTTGCCTCCGGGCGCATTCATCCTTTAAGCTTGGCGTCCCATGCGTCCCACTTCATCATTTAAAATCATGAGCGCTTCGTCTTCTCCCGTACTGCCGACTTCCGCCTTCGCCGATGGACCGCGCCTGCTGGCCGACGTGGGCGGCACCAATGCCCGTTTCGCCCTGGAAGTGGCCGCTGGCCACATCACCCTGGTGGAAGTGTTGCCCTGTGCCGATTACCCGAGCCTGTCCGCCGCCCTGCAAGCCTACCTGGCCCTGCCGCACATCGCTGCCGCCGGCGGGCAAGCCGTGCGCCATGCCATGATCGCCATCGCCAATCCGGTCGACGGCGATTTCCTCAGCATGACGAACCACCACTGGTCGTTCTCGATCCGCGCCATGCGCGAAGAGTGCGGTTTCACGACCCTGGACGTGGTCAACGATTTCACGGCCCTGGCGCGCGCCTTGCCGCAGCTGTCGAGCGAGCAAAAGCACCAGGTGGGCGCGGGCACGGCCCGTCCGAACACGGCCATCGGCCTGATCGGCGCAGGCACGGGCCTGGGCGTGTCGGGCCTGATTCCTTCGCACGGCGGCTGGATCGCCCTGCAAAGCGAAGGCGGCCACGTCAGCTTTGCGCCTTTCAATGAAGTGGAAGTGAGCATTCTGCAATTTGCCTGGCGTGAATACGAGCACGTCTCGGCCGAGCGCCTGATTTCCGGCGATGGCCTGGAACTGATCTACCGCGCCCTGGCCGACCGCGCGGGCGTGCCGGCGGAAGCCTTGCCTGCGGCGGAAATCACGCGCCGCGCGCTGGCTGGCGAATCCCAGCTGTGCGACGACGTCATCGAAGCGTTCTGCTGCATGCTCGGTACCGTGGCGGGCAACGTCGCCGTCACCTTGGGCGCGCTTGGCGGCATTTATATCGGCGGCGGCATCGTGCCACGCCTGGGGGCGCGTTTCGACCGCTCCGGTTTCCGCGCCCGCTTCGAACGCAAGGGCCGCTTCGCCAATTATGTCTCGCAAGTGCCGACCTTTGTCATCACGGCGCAGTATCCAGCTTTCCTGGGTGCATCGGCCATTCTCTCGGAGAAGCTCGCCTCCCTGTGATGCGGGGTGCGGGCGATATGTCGCGCCAGGGCCGGGTAAAACGCGTGTTTTGCCCGGTTTTGCGCTTTTCCGCTTTTTATCAGGTACAATTGGCATCGTTGGATGAAACGACGACTGTCGCTTTCCTTTCTGGCTGGTTCACCGCCACAGGAAAAGCAGCTGCTCCGGAGTTCGTTTCATTGCTGGTTATTTAAGGCCAGCACCATGGATGGCAGGACTTTCACTGCATCCGCTTTACTCCCGCTTTGCGCGCATCGGCCAAGGCGTCGGAAAAACAGCCTCAACTAGTAACCCAGCACGGCGTCATCATCGATGTCTGCCCTCTGTTACGTTGAAATGAACGTTTTTGATTTCTTTCTCTGCATACGAATTGCAACACACATCCGCACAGAATTGCTATGAATACAATTGAGGCTAAAAAAGTCCTCGAAACCGCGTTGCTGTGCGCTCGTGAGTCGCTGACGATCCACAGCTTGAAGAAGCTGTTCGTCGATGCGGACGAGAATGGTCGCGTGCGTGGCGTCGGCGTTGGCGCCGACACGATCAAGCAATTGCTGGAAGAGTTGCGCGATGAGTGGGAAGGGCGCGGCATCGAGATCGTCAGCCTGGCCTCAGGCTGGCGCTTTCAAAGCCGCCCGGAAATGAAGATGTATCTTGATCGCATGACGCCCGAGCGGCCGCCCAAGTATTCGCGGGCGACCCTGGAAACCCTCGCCATCATCGCCTACCGCCAGCCGGTGACGCGCGGCGATATCGAGGAAATTCGCGGCGTTGCCGTCAATTCGCAGACGATCAAGATGCTGGAAGACCGTGGCTGGGTTGATGCCATCGGCTACCGCGACGTGGTGGGGCGGCCGGCCTTGCTGGCCACCACCAAGCAGTTTTTGGATGACCTGGGTTTGCATTCGCTGTCCCAGCTGCCGCCTTTGCAGCAAATCAGTGAAATGCAGGGCAATGGGCTCGAAGCCCTGGAAGCGGCCCTGCAAGAAAATTTTGACAAGGCAAGCAATGAGCTTGTCCCCCAGCTTGGTGCAGGTAGCAATACGGCTGTGACAGATGTAGATGTGACAGCAAGCCTTGATGCCGGCCCCGATGCTTCGCCCACGGACGAAGCCTACACTCACGACCCTGCGCCAGAACTAACGGTTGACGCTGCGCCAGGTCAGCACAGCCAAGAAACGAAGAATGAATAATCCGAATACACCCGAGACAGTAACCGCCAGCGACGAAGCCATCGTTGCCAAGCCCAAGCGCCGTACCAAGGCCCAGATCGAAGCCGATACGGCCGCTGCCGCTGCAACTACTGCTGCCGGCGACAGCGCCGCTGCCAAGCCGAAGCGCCGCACGAAAGCCGACGTGGCCGCCGACTCAGTTGCTGAATCCTCCGTCGCCGCCGCTGCTGGCGATTCCGCTGCCGAAGCTGCACCTGCCGTCAAGAAAACCCGCGCCAAGCCAGCCCTGAAGGCCGTGGCTGACGCCGCGGAAGCCGCTGCCGAGGCGGTTGCCGCCCCTGCACCGCGTCCGCCGCGCGCCCGCGCCGCCGCCAAGGCCGCTGCCGCCGTCGCTGAAACGGTGCAGGAAGCCGTCGCTGACAAGCCGGCCGAAGCACGCCCGACCCGTGGTCCGCGCCAGATGCGTGGCGTGCAAGCGGAACGCGCGCTGCGCCAGCCGCCGCGCGCCGAAGCGCCGCAGGCAGCCGAGACAGCTGCGGCAGCGCCTGCCGCCGAGCAAGCTGCCGCGCCTGTCGCTGACGTGTTCGATGCCGAAGGCAATCTCGTTTCCGGCCCGCGCCTGCCGCGTGGTCCGCGCAACGACGTGCCGGGCGCCGGCAAGAATGCCGGCAAGAGCCGTAAAAAGGGCAAGGGCCGCCAGGCTGCGCCGGGTAAGCTCAGCGACGCCGACGCCGTGTTCTCGTTTGTCACCTCCGACGCTTTCGACAGCGAAGAAGGCGGCACGGGCCGCGTGCAAAAAGTGGCCGTGCGCCGCGACCTGACGTCCGACGACGACGCGCCGAAGCTGCACAAGGTGCTGGCCGAAGCCGGTCTCGGTTCGCGCCGCGACATGGAAGACCTGATCATTTCGGGCCGCGTGTCCGTGAATGGCGAGCCGGCCCACATCGGCCAGCGCATCTTGCCGAGCGACCACGTGCGCATCAATGGCAAGTTGATCCAGCGCCGCGTCAGCAAGAAGCCGCCAAGAGTGCTGGTGTACCACAAGCCGGCCGGCGAAATCGTCAGCCATAACGACCCGGACGGCCGTCCATCCGTGTTCGACCGCCTGCCGACCATGAAAGCGGGCAAGTGGCTTGCCGTTGGCCGTCTCGACTTCAACACGGAAGGCTTGCTGTTGTTTACCACGTCCGGTGACCTGGCCAACCGCCTGATGCACCCGCGCTACGGCATCGACCGCGAGTACGCCGTGCGTACCCTGGGCGAGCTTGAAGAGGGCATGCGTCAGAAACTGCTGGCCGGCGTCGAACTGGAAGACGGCCTGGCGCAGTTCTCGAAGATCGCCGATGGCGGCGGCGAAGGCATCAACAAGTGGTACCGCGTGGTGATCGGCGAAGGCCGTAACCGCGAAGTGCGCCGCATGTTCGAAGCCATCGGCCTGACCGTGTCGCGCCTGATCCGTACGCGCTACGGCGCCATGACCCTGCCGAGCGGCCTGAAGCGCGGCCGCTGGGAAGAGATGGATGAAAACACCGTGCGTGACCTGTTGACCGCCTACGGCATCGAAAAGAAAATGCCGGCATCGGGCGACCCCCGTGCCGCTGGCGCTGCCAAGGGCCGCGAAGCGCGCAAGGCCAGCCGCGATGACGAGCCGAATGGCAACCGCATCGATGTGAGCAACCGCAACGCCGATCCTTTCCCGGTCGCGCCGCGCCGTGGTCAGCCGCAGGGCCAGTTTGCCCGTCCGCAAGGCCAGGGTCGCCCAGGCGGCGCCGGCCGTCCAGGCGAAGCGCGTGGTCCGGGCCGTGGCCAGCCGCAAGGTCCGTTCCAGGGTGGTCAGCCCCGCTCGTCGGCATCGTTCGAAGGTTCGCCGCAAGGCCAGGGTCGTCCGCCGCGTGCGGCAGGCCAGGGCCAGGGGCGTCCGGCCGGTGGCGAAGGCCGCGCGCCGCAACGCGGTCCGCGCCAGCCCGATCCGCTGCAAACGACCTTCGGCTTCGCCAACACGGGTCCGCGCCGCAATGCCGGAGGTGGTGCCGGTGGTCAGGCGCGTTCCGGTGGTCAGCCGCGTGGCGGCATGGATCGTGGCGACATGGATGGCATGCCGCGCCGCCGCAGCAAAGGTTAATCGGGAAGAGTTTCTTCTTGCGCGCCCGCTGATCTGCAGTGGGTGCGCGCTCTTGTAACTGTTGTAAGCCGGGCCGCTCCTTGTGTGCGGCATTGCGGCGAAGTTAATAAGAGGTTATAATCTGCAGCCTAATAAAAGTTCTCCGCAGGGTTGTTTGGTGGGGAGTGCTTTCATCTGGTTGGGAAAATACAAGAAGATGGGCAGATGCCCATTTTTTTTTTGTTGAACCGTTTGTAATGGCTCCGCAAGGGGCCATATATGACTTGAATGCGTGTTTTTGCATGTTCTAGGCGCT
This sequence comes from Janthinobacterium salmonicoloratum, assembly GCF_051380845.1. NCBI lineage: Bacteria > Pseudomonadati > Pseudomonadota > Betaproteobacteria > Burkholderiales > Oxalobacteraceae > Janthinobacterium > Janthinobacterium salmonicoloratum. The sequence continues at coordinate 21,587 of NZ_JBNYXV010000011.1, forward strand.
CAATGTAGCGCTGTCATGCCGAAAACGGGCCTTATTTCTGGAGAATTTCTTGCAGCAGTTGGGATTAATTGAAAAGACAGTTACAGGTCTGGGCTATGAGCTCGTTGATGTCGAACGTGCCGAGCGCGGACTGCTGCGCGTCTTTATTGATTTCAGCGCCGCCGATGCCGCTGAAAAAGGTCCGATCACGGTCGAAGACTGTGCCACGGTGAGTCACCAGTTATCGCATGTGTTGACGGTAGAGAACGTTCCTTACGAGCGTCTCGAGATTTCTTCCCCGGGTCTGGATCGTCCGGTGCGCAAGCTGGAAGACTTTGCCCGTTTCGCAGGCCAGGAAATCATCGTCAAGCTGACTGTGGCGATGCCGGGTACGAACAACCGGAAATCGTTCCAAGGGATCTTGCAAGAACCCGTGGGCGATAAATTGTCGTTGGAATTTGAAGGTAAGGATGGTCCGGCGATGTTGGAGTTTACGCTCGCGGATGTGGATAAGGCACGCTTGGTGCCGCAGGTGGTTTTTAAGGGACGCAAAGCATGAGCCGCGAAGTTTTATTATTGGTTGACGCGCTGGCGCGCGAAAAAAACGTCGATAAAGATGTCGTCTTCGGCGCCCTCGAATTCGCGTTGGCGCAAGCCACGAAGAAACGGTATGAGGGTGAGGTAGACATCCGCGTTTCGATCGACCGCGAAACGGGCGAATTCGAATCGTTCCGCCGCTGGCACGTGGTGCCCGATGAAGCGGGCCTGCAATTGCCGGATCAGGAGATCCTGCATTTCGAGGCAAAAGAACAGATTTCCGATATCGAAGTCGATGACCACATCGAAGAACCGATCGAATCCGTTGAATTCGGCCGCCGTTTCGCCCAGGATACCAAACAGGTCGTCCTGCAGCGCGTACGTGACGCCGAACGCGAACAGATCCTGGTCGACTTCCTGGAACGCGGCGATTCGCTCGTCACCGGCACCATCAAGCGCATGGAACGCGGCGACGCCATCGTCGAATCGGGCAAGATCGAAGCGCGTCTGCCACGCGACCAGATGATCCCGAAAGAGAATCTGCGTATCGGCGACCGTGTGCGTGCTTTCATCTTGCGCATCGACCGCAATATGCGCGGCCCGCAAGTGATTCTGTCGCGCACCGCGCCGGAATTCATCATGAAGCTGTTCGAACTGGAAGTGCCGGAAATCGAGCAAGGCATGCTGGAAATTAAATCCGCAGCCCGCGATGCCGGCGTACGCGCCAAGATCGCCGTCTACACGGCCGACAAGCGCATCGATCCGATCGGTACTTGCGTCGGCATGCGCGGTTCGCGCGTGCAGGCTGTTACCGGCGAACTCGGTGGCGAACGTGTCGACATCGTGCTGTGGTCGGAAGATCCGGCGCAGTTCGTCATCGGCGCCCTGGCGCCGGCGAACGTGTCGTCGATCATGGTCGATGAAGAAAAACACGCGATGGATGTCGTCGTGGACGAAGAAAACCTGGCAATCGCGATCGGCCGTTCCGGCCAGAACGTGCGCCTGGCCTCGGACCTGACCGGCTGGAAGATCAACATCATGACGGCCGAAGAATCGGCTGACAAAGCTGCCCAGGAAACGGCTGCCGTGCGCATCCTGTTCATGGAAAAGCTCGATGTCGACCAGGAAGTGGCCGATATTCTGGTGGAAGAAGGTTTCGCCAGTCTGGAAGAAATCGCTTACGTGCCAATTTCCGAAATGCTGGAAATCGAATCGTTTGACGAAGATACCGTCAATGAACTCCGTACCCGTGCGCGTGATGCGCTCGTGACCGAAGCGATTGCTTCCGAAGAGGGTCTGGAAGGCATGGACGAGGCGTTGGTGGGTCTGGAAGGCATGGACCGCATTACCGCCGGCAAGCTGGGTCTGGCTGGTATCAAGACCGTTGAAGCATTTGCAGCACTGGCATACGACGAATTTGGCGCAATCCTGGCCTTGTCTGCGGACCGTGCGCGTGAACTGATTACAAGTGAATTTAAAGATGTGACCGACGATGAGATGAAGTTGGTTGACTCGAAATATGACGATCGTGCCAAGGCGTTGCAAGCCAAGGCATGGAGTCTGGCCGAATCCGCAAAGGCTTAATTTGAGTATCTTTATCATCTCCGCGACACATAGAAAAGAGGACTGAATGGCGAGTAACAACGTAGCCCAATTTGCCACCGAACTGAAGATGCCTGCAGATTTGCTGCTGACGCAGCTGCGTTCTGCCGGCGTCGAGAAAAGTTCGACGTCAGATCCATTGTCGAAAGATGATAAGGACAAGCTTTTGGATCATCTGCGCCGCACACACGGCGCAGCGGCTGACACAGAAAAGAAAAAAATCACCGTGACCCGCAAGGAAACGACTGAGATCAAGCAAGCTGACGCAACCGGCAAATCGCGCACCATCCAGGTGGAAGTGCGCAAGAAACGCACTTTCGTCCAGCGTGACGAAGCTGCGCCGGTCGCAGCAGAACCGGTCGCGCCTGCCGCACCGGTGATCGATCCCGCCGACGTGGCGCGCCGTGAAGAAGAAGCCCGTAAGCAGGCTGAACTGATCGCCCGCCAGGAAGCCGATCTGCGCGAAAAGCAAGAACGTCTGGCCAAGCTCGACGCGGAAAAAGAAGCCCAGGCGAAAGCCACGCAACAGGCTGAATTGGCTGCGAAGAAAGAAGCTGAAGCGGAAGCGAAGAAAGCCGCTGCCAAGGCTGCCGCAGCGCCTGCCGCCAGCGCCGCTGCGCCTGTTGTTGACGACGCCGCCGCCGAAGCGAAAAAAGCTGCTGCCGCTGAAGAAGCGAAGAAGAAAGCCGCTGCCGCTGCTGTTGCCGCCAAGGAAGCCGCTGACAAAGCGGAAGCCACCGAGCGTGCACGCAAGGCCGTTGCCGACGAAGTTGCCCAGATCAAGGCCATGATGAACGCGCCACGCCGCGCCATCAAGGCACCTGAACCCGTACCGGTTCCGGTCAAGCCGAAGGCGCCGGAAGGCACCTTGCACAAGCCTGCTGACAAGAAACCTGGCGATAAGCCGGGCGACAAGAAGCCTGCAGTTGCAGACAAGAAATCTATCAAGTCGGCCAATGTGTCGTCCACCTGGTCCGATGACGCGAAAAAACGCGGCACCACCGGTGGTCCTAAGCCACGCGGCAATAGCGGCCCAGGCGGCCGTGACAGCTGGCGCGGTGGCGCGAAGGGCCGTCGCCCGACGCACCATGACGACCGTGAATCGAACTTCCAGGCTCCTACGGAAGCCGTCGTCAAAGACGTGCACGTACCGGAAACGATCACCGTGGCCGAATTGGCGCACAAAATGTCCGTCAAGGCATCCGAAGTCATCAAGCATTTGATGAAATTGGGCCAGATGTGCACGATCAACCAGGTGCTGGACCAGGAAACCGCCATGATTCTGGTGGAAGAAATGGGCCACAAGGCGTTCGCCGCCGAACAGGACGATCCGGAAGCGCTGCTGGCCGATGTGGGCGAACACGCGCACTTCGAAACCAAGCCACGCGCACCGGTGGTCACCGTCATGGGTCACGTCGACCATGGTAAGACCTCGTTGCTCGATTACATTCGTCGCGCCAAGGTTGCCTCCGGCGAAGCGGGTGGCATTACGCAGCATATCGGTGCTTACCACGTCGATACGCCACGCGGCATGATCACCTTCCTCGACACCCCGGGTCACGAAGCGTTTACCGCGATGCGTGCCCGTGGCGCCAAGGCAACCGACATCGTTATTCTGGTGGTTGCCGCCGACGATGGCGTGATGCCGCAAACGAAAGAAGCGATTGCCCATGCGAAAGCAGCCGGCGTACCGCTGGTGGTGGCGATCAACAAGGTCGACAAACCAGGTGGCAACGTGGACCGCGTGACGCAGGAACTGGTTGCCGAGCAAGTCGTGCCGGAAGAATACGGTGGCGAATCGCCATTCGTGCCGGTCTCGGCCAAAACGGGTCAAGGTATCGACGACCTGCTGGAACAAGTGCTGTTGCAAGCCGAAGTGCTGGAACTGACGGCACCGGTCGATGCGCCTGCGCGCGGCCTGGTAGTCGAGGCGCGTCTGGACAAGGGCCGTGGTCCTGTCGCGACGATTCTGGTGCAGTCCGGTACCCTGAAACGCGGCGACGTGATTCTGGCTGGCTCTTCGTATGGCCGTGTTCGCGCCATGCTGGACGAGAACGGCAAGTCCATCGCTGAAGCGGGTCCTTCGATTCCGGTCGAAATCCAGGGCTTGACGGAAGTGCCGGTTGCCGGTGAAGAAGTCGTCGTCATGGCTGACGAGCGCAAAGCGCGTGAAATCGGCCTGTTCCGTCAAGGTAAGTTCCGCGACGTGAAACTGGCGAAACAGCAAGCTGCGAAACTGGAAAACATGTTCGACCAGATGGCCGAAGGCGAAGTGAAAAACTTGCCGCTGATCATCAAAACCGACGTGCAAGGTTCGCAAGAAGCGCTGGTCGGTTCGCTGCAGAAACTGTCGACCTCCGAAGTGCGCGTACAAGTTGTTCACGCAGCCGTCGGCGGCATCACGGAATCGGACGTCAACCTGGCAGTCGCCTCGAAAGCGGTCATCATCGGCTTTAACGCCCGTGCTGATGCCCAGGCACGCAAGCTGGCCGAGTCGAATGGCGTGGACATTCGCTACTACAACATCATTTACGATGCGATCGACGAGATCAAATCGGCGTTGTCGGGCATGTTGGCACCAGAGAAACGCGAAACCGTTATCGGCCAGGTCGAGATCCGCCAGGTTATCCTGGTCTCGAAAGTGGGCGCGATTGCCGGTTGCCTGGTCACCGATGGCGTGGTCAAGCGTGCTTCTTCCGTCCGCCTGTTGCGCAACAACATCGTGGTGTGGAGTGGCGAGATCGACTCCCTGAAACGCTTCAAGGACGATGCGAAAGAAGTTCGCGCCGGTCTGGAGTGCGGCCTGTCGCTGAAGAACTACAACGACATTCAGGTTGGCGACACACTGGAAGTGTTCGAAGTCCAGGAAATCGCTCGTACCCTGTAATCACAGCAGTAATGGTGCGGACATAGTGATGTCCGCGCAAACACGTGGGGCGCATTGGTCAACGGGCAACCGTTTGACTCATGCGCCCTGCGGCACTTAGGACAGCATATATCATGGCTAAACATAGCAAAACCATGCCAGCGCGCGGCTTGCGCGTGGCCGACCAGATCCAGCGCGATCTGGCTGAAATCGTCGCCTACGAATTGAAAGACCCGCGCGTCGGCACGATGATCACCATCACCGAAGTGCAGATCACCCCTGACTACGCGCATGCCAAGGTGTTTTTCACGATGTTGAAAGACAGCAAGGAAGCCATCAAGAACACCACCGAAGGCCTGATGGCCGCGTCTAGCTTCATCCGTGGCTTGCTGGGCAAGCGCCTGCACATCCACACCCTGCCGATGCTGCATTTCGTGCACGACAGCTCGACGTCGCGCGGCATGGAAATGTCCTTGCTGATCGACAAGGCCAACGCTACGCGCGCGGCTGACGCCGAGCCGGACGAAAAGCCAGCAGACAAAGTGGACGAGCAATAACAGTGGCGGGTCCGAAGAAACCGCCCGGTATCAAACGGGTGCGCGACCTGGTCGATGGCGTCTTGCTGCTGGATAAGCCCGTGGGCTGGTCCAGCAACGACGCCCTGATCAAGGCCAAGCGCGTGCTGAACGCGAAAAAAGCGGGCCATACGGGTACCCTGGATCCGTTCGCCACGGGCTTGCTACCGCTGTGCTTTGGCGAGGCCACCAAGTTCTCGCAGGACTTGCTGGAAGCCGATAAAACCTACGAAACCCTCGTGCACCTGGGGCAGACGACGGATACGGGCGATACCGAGGGCGAAGTGCTGGAAACGCGCGACGTCAACGTTACCGAAGAGCAGATCGAAGCCGTGCTGGCGCAGTTCCGCGGGCCTATCCTGCAGACGCCGCCCATGTACTCGGCCTTGAAACGGGACGGCAAGCCCTTATATGAGTATGCAAGGGCAGGCATCACCCTGGAGCGCGAAGCGCGCCCGGTGACCATCCACAAGCTCGAGTTCCTCGGCTATGAAGCCCCGTTCCTGAAATTGTCCGTGATGTGCAGCAAGGGCACGTATATCCGCGTGCTGGGCGAAGACATCGGTCATGCCCTCGGTTGCGGCGGCCATCTGAATGCCTTGCGCCGCACGCAGGTGGGCAGCCTGACTTTGGACGGCGTCGTCACCTTGGACGAGTTGACGGCGCATGCCGCGCCGTTGAGCTTGCTGGCGCCCGTCGATGCATTATTGTCGAGTTTCCCCGCCGTTCAGCTGACGGAAGAATTGGCCAAGCGTTTCCTGCATGGCCAGCGCATTGCGCTGGGCAAGGAAGATGTCGCCGTGCCAGCCGAACCGGGCCGTGTGCGCGTATATCACGACAGCAAGCTGCTGGGCACAGGCCAGTTGCAGGAATACAGCATCCTGGCGCCAGAGCGGCTCATCGCCACGGCGCATCAATAAGTCACAGCAACGTCATATTACCCAGCGACACTCTTCAAACAGTGTCGCTTTTTTAAACAAACCGTCCCCGACTGCGGGAGCCGCCAGCATTTTTAGATAGCGTTGCAACGCAACATGCTATACTACGCGGTTCCGGAAATAGATTAGCATTCGGGTATCTCGTACACCTTGTACGCACTCCGCAGTTTTTCAGTAACTACTACGACCATGTCAAATACAAAACGCGCAATTCGTAATATCGCCATTATCGCCCACGTTGACCACGGCAAAACCACGCTGGTGGATCAGCTGCTGCGCCAGTCCGGCACCTTCCGTGAAAACCAAGCGGTCGACACCCGAGTCATGGACTCGAACGACCTGGAAAAGGAGCGCGGCATTACGATTCTGTCGAAGAACTGCGCTGTTGAGTACGAAGGCACCCACATCAACATCGTCGACACCCCAGGCCACGCCGACTTCGGCGGCGAAGTGGAACGTGTTCTGTCGATGGTTGACTCGGTTCTGTTGCTGGTCGATGCACAAGAAGGCCCGATGCCGCAAACCCGTTTCGTCACGCGCAAAGCGCTGGCACTGGGTCTGAAGCCTATCGTCATCGTCAACAAGGTCGACCGTCCAGGCGCGCGCCCGGACTGGGCCATCAACCAGACGTTCGAATTGTTCGACAAGCTGGGCGCTACCGACGAGCAACTGGATTTCCCTATCATTTACGCTTCGGGCCTGAACGGCTATGCCGGCCTGACCGAAGACGTGCGCAGCGGCGACATGAAGCCGATGTTTGACGCCATCCTGGAACACGTTCCAGTACGTGACGACAATCCGGAAGGCCCGCTGCAAATGCAGATCACCTCGCTGGATTACTCGTCGTACGTCGGCAAGATCGGCATTGGCCGCGTCAACCGCGGTACCGTCAAAGTTGGCCAGGACGTGCTGGTCATCAATGGTCCAGGCGCTACGCCTATCAAAGGCCGCATCAACCAGGTGCTGAACTTCAAGGGCCTGGAGCGCGTGCTGGTGGACGAGGCTGTTGCCGGCGACATTTGCCTGATCAACGGTATCGACGAAATCGGCATCGGTTCGACCCTGTGCGCAGTAGATACCCCGGATCCGCTGCCGATGCTGACCGTCGACGAGCCGACCCTGACCATGAACTTCATGGTCAACAACTCGCCACTGGCTGGCCGCGAAGGCAAGTTCGTTACCTCGCGCCAACTGCGTGACCGTCTGGACCGCGAACTGAAAGCCAACGTTGCTCTGCGCGTTTCGCCAACCGACGACGACACTATCTTTGAAGTATCGGGCCGCGGCGAGCTGCACCTGACGATTCTGATCGAAAACATGCGTCGCGAAGGCTTCGAGCTGGCCGTATCGCGTCCACGCGTGGTCTTCAAAATGGTCGATGGCGTGCGCCACGAGCCGTTTGAAAACCTGTCGGTTGACGTTGAAGAAGTCAACCAGGGCGGCGTCATGGAAGAACTGGGCCGTCGTCGTGGCGACCTGCAAAACATGGAATCGGATGGCAAGGGCCGCGTGCGTCTCGAGTACCTGATCCCGGCACGTGGCCTGATCGGCTTCCAGGGCGAATTCATGACCCTGACCCGCGGCACCGGCCTGATGAGCCACGTATTCCATGAATACGCACCAGTCGACAACACCCGTGGCGAAATGGCTGGCCGTCGTAACGGCGTGCTGATCTCGCAAGATGACGGCGCCGCTGTTGCCTACGCTATCTGGAAACTGCAAGACCGCGGCCGCATGTTCGTGTCGCACAATGACCCAGTCTACGAAGGCATGGTCATCGGTATCCACTCGCGCGACAACGATCTGGTCGTCAACCCGATCAAGGGCAAGCAGCTGACCAACGTGCGTTCGTCGGGTACCGACGAAGCGGTGCGCCTGGTACCACCAATTCAGATGTCGCTGGAATACGCAGTCGAATTCATCGAGGACGACGAGCTGGTGGAAATCACGCCTAAATCGATCCGTCTGCGCAAGCGCTTCCTGAAAGAGCACGAGCGTAAAAAAGCGTCGCGTGATTCGTAATCTGTTGTAGAGCATGGCCTGCGGGCCATGCCGCTCCCGGCCCGCTGCGCAGCGTCACCGTTACTGGTGAGGCACGCAGCGGGTTTGTCATTTGCAGCTCCTGTTTTTTGTAGACACCATGACTTCCTCTTCTTTGCCTTCCCGCCGCCTGTCCGTCGCCCCGATGATGGACTGGACCGACCGCCATTGCCGCAAGTTCCACCGCGAAATCACGCGCCACACCTGGCTCTACACCGAGATGGTGACGACGGGCGCGCTCGTGTACGGCGATGTGGAGCGCCACTTGCGCTTCAATGAAGAGGAGCATCCGGTGGCGCTGCAGCTGGGCGGCAGCGACCCGAAGGACCTGGCCACCAGCGCCAAGCTCGGCGAGCAGTGGGGTTACGACGAGGTCAACCTGAACTGCGGCTGCCCGTCCGAGCGCGTGCAAAAGGGCGCGTTTGGCGCCTGCCTGATGGCCGAGCCGCAACTGGTGGCCGACTGCGTGAAAGCCATGCGCGACGTGGTCGATATCGACGTCACGGTGAAACACCGCATCGGCATCGATGACAGCGAGTCCTACGACTTCGTGCGCGATTTCGTCGGCACCGTGGCCGACGCCGGCTGCAAGACGTTTATCGTGCATGCGCGCAACGCCATCCTGAAAGGCCTGAGCCCGAAGGAAAACCGCGAAGTGCCACCCCTGAAATACGATTACGCCTATCGTTTGAAACGTGATTTTCCCCAGTTCGAGTTCATCATCAATGGCGGCATCAAGACGCTGGACGAGATCGACCTGCACCTGCAGCACCTGGACGGTGTCATGCTGGGCCGCGAGGCGTATCACAACCCGTACGTGATGGCGCAGTTTGACCAGCGCTATTACGGTGACGACGCTCCTGTCAAAACGCGCGAACAGGTGCTCGAAGCGATGATTCCCTATATCAGCGCGCAGCTGGAAAAAGAAGCGGGGCGCTTGAAACTGAACAGCGTTACGCGCCACATGCTGGGCCTGATGCAAAACCTGCCCGGCGCGCGCGGTTTCCGCCAGACCTTGTCCGATTCGAAGAAGCTGGCCTCGGGCGACCCCCGCTTGCTGCTGGAAGCGGCGGCGCGCCTGTCCTTGCCTGCCTGATGCGCGGCGATTGCCATGCCCATGCGCAGCAGTTGCATGGCTACCTGCAAGCCGTCAGCGCGCTGAAGGATGATGGCAGCTTGTTTCTTTGCGCGTATCTGGAGCCCATCGCGCCACAGGCATCGCTCGACGCCCTGTGCCGCGCGCTGGAGCTGCCGCCAGATGGCTTGCGCCTGCAGCCTATCGAGACGGTCGCGTGCAGCGGCGTCTTGTGCACGCCGCGCCAGTGGCTGCTCGAGCGCTTGAACCCGATGAGCGAGGTCGACCGCCAGCCGCTCGACGCGCGCCTGTTCGACGGTTTCGAGCGCGAACTGGCCGAACTGCCGGGCGGTGAACCCTGCTGGTATCAACTGGTATCGTCGGGCCAGCGCAGCCTGGCCGGTCAATTGGGCGCCATCTGGAGCGTCTTTGTCTTCGGCACAGAGCGCCACGCCTATGTGCTGCATTGCAGCTGGGACCGCTGATCCAACTTGTCTATACCGCTGCCCCGGCGCAGTGGTATTGTCCGCAGTACCCCTTCCTCTGAGCACCCCTCCCAAAACGATGTCATATGGCTATGCCATGTGTTGTAAATGCGCTGTTTCGGCGCACGCCCGCACTGTCGTGGGGCATTTCTATGGGGCAAGAAACGGTGTTGTTGCCATTTCCCCGAAGAAAGTTAATCAGCCATTTATTCAGGTACTTATTGCTTGCTTTGAGGCAAAATTTACACCTATAATTGATTATAGACAAATATTTCTCATATGAATGTTTGATGTTGATCTCACATCAACGGTGTCAAAAATTCAGCGTGCGGAACAAGTTGCATTCGCAGTCACTGGCGTTTTCAGGGCTGTTGTAAACCAGGAAGTACCTCAGGCTGCGTGCGGCCGGATACCGCCAGCATACCAATGGGTAAGGGCGGATACCGGTGTTGCGCAGCCTTCGTCTTGTCGTGCCGGGCAAAAATCCTTATCAATAGTTTCATTTACGAAGAGCCGAAATGAATTTAGCAAAAATGAAGGTTGGTACCCGCCTGGGCCTGGGTTTCGCCCTGGTACTGGTTCTGCTGGTGGCCGTGACCGTCCTCGGCATCGCGCGCATGGCGCAAATCCAGGAACGTCTCGATCACGTGATCAATGTCAACAACGTCGTCACCCGCCTGGTGATCGACATGCGTGGCAACGTCAGCGACCGCATCACCTCGCTGCGCATCCTGACCCTGATGACCGACGCGAGCGATATGGAGCCGGAAATGGCGCGTATCAAGACGCAAACGAGCACCTATCAGGAAACGCAGAAGAAGCTTGAAGAGAAATTCGCCGTCGAGTCGACTCCTGAAGAAAAAGCCTTGCTGACTTCGATCAAGGAATATGAAGCGGCCGCCATGCCGGCCATCGCCAAGGCGTCGGCCCTGTGGATGGCCAACGATGCGGAAGGCGCCACGCGCGTGATGATCAAGGAAATCCGCCCGGTACAGAAAAAATGGATGGAAGCGCTGGAGCAACTGGCCGTGCTGGAAGACAAGCTCAATGAGCAAATGCAATCGGACGCCCGCAAGGCCTTCGACAGCGCGCGCCTGTTCATGATCATCCTCGGCGTAATGGCCGTGGCGATGGGCGTGGCGGCGGCACTGGTGATCACCCGCGGCCTGCTGAAACAGCTGGGCGGCGAGCCGGACTACACGGCATCGATCGCCGGCAGCATCGCCAATGGCGACCTGTCGATCGGCATCCACACCCAGCCTTCCGATACGTCCAGCCTGCTGGCGGAAATGAAGGAAATGCGCAACAGCCTGGTGGGCATCGTCGGCCAGGTGCGCGTCGGTACGGAAACCATCGGCACGGCGTCGCGCGAGATTGCCGACGGCAATATCGACTTGTCGTCGCGAACGGAAATGCAGGCCAGCGCGCTGGAAAAAACGGCCTCGGCCATGGAAGAGCTGACCTCGACCGTGAAACAGAATGCGGACAATGCGCGCGAAGCCAACAAGCTGGCCGCCACCGCCTCGGACGTGGCCCTGAAGGGCGGCTCCGTGGTGTCGCAAGTGGTTGACACCATGAGCTCGATCAATGAATCGGCGAAGAAAATTGTCGACATTATCGGCGTGATCGATGGCATCGCCTTCCAGACCAACATCCTGGCGCTGAACGCGGCCGTGGAAGCGGCACGTGCCGGCGAGCAAGGCCGCGGCTTTGCCGTGGTGGCGTCTGAAGTGCGCAACCTGGCCCAGCGTTCCGCCGGCGCGGCGAAAGAAATCAAGATCCTCATCGACGATTCGGCCGAGAAGACAGAACGTGGTACGCGCCTGGTCGGCCAGGCTGGCGTGACGATGGGCGAAGTGGTCGACAGCGTGCGCCGCGTGACCGACATCATGAGCGAGATCGCCAGTGCCAGCCAGGAACAAAGCGCCGGCATCGAACAGGTTAACCTGTCGATCATCGAGATGGATGGCATGACGCAGCAAAATGCGGCCCTGGTGGAGCAGGCAGCTGCCGCGGCGCAAAGCTTGCAAGACCAGGCGGCCGAACTGGCCCACGTGGTCAGCATCTTCAAACTGGTCGAAGGCGAAGAGAAACCGGCAGCGTATGTGCCGGCACCCGTGGCCGTCGCACCAGTGGCCGTGCGCAAGCCGGCGCCGGCATTGCGCCCGGTGAAGTCGCTGACTCGCAAGGCTGACGCGGCCGCTCCCGTGGCTGCTCCTGCTCCTGCGCCACGCAAGGCGGCAGGCGCCGGCAGCAATGACGAGTGGGAAGAGTTTTAAGCGCGGCCAACAGCGCACAGGAAGTTGTAATTACCGTATCTGATAATCATGGGGAAGCACATGTTTGAGAATAAGCGTTTGATGAGTGTTGCAGCAGCCTTGCTGGTGTCCGTTTCTTCCGCAGCCTTCGCTGCCGAGGTGCCGGCGTCGTTCGATGCCAAGAACTGCAAGGCCGACTATCCGAAAGCCTCGCTGATGAACGAAGAGCAGGGCACCGTGTCGATGTCCTTCCTGGTCAATGCGGATGGTAGTGTTGCCGATTCGAAAGTCGAGAAGAGCAGCGGCTTCAAGAATCTGGACAAGGCCGCCATCAAGGCGTTGTCCGCGTGCAAGTTCAAGCCTGGCACCAAGGATGGTGCCGCGGCGCAAACCTGGACCAAGGTCGATTACGCCTGGAAGCTGGACTGATCCACGTATCGCCGGGAGCCTGGCTCCCGGCATGGCCGTCTCCGCTACGGGCGGCGCTTGCAAGGGTGCCGCCCGTTCTGTTATGTGCGCCAGCCAACGGCGCTGTCGCCGCCGATTCTGTTACCCTCGAAACATACCTTCGGGATCTCCCACCACAAGAGGCCTACCATGCAGCGCATCCTGACACTTTCCTCCCTGGCCGCCACCGGCTTGCTGATTTCCGCCTGCGCATCGCTGGGCACGCCCGTGGGTTTGCAGGCGGGACAGACCGTGGCCGTCGTCAATAGCCTGAGTTGGGACAATCCCATGACTGGCAAGCGCGACGGCGTGCGTACCAGCTGGCCTGTCAAGGATGGCAAGATTGCCCCTGAATATTTTCCACTGGCCCAATTGAAGCAATGCGAGGCCGGCGGCACGTCTTGCGCATGGGGCGTGATGCGGGCGCAGCGCGCCGCGCCCACGCTCGCTTACGCGGACGGCGGCGTGGACCTGGCTGTGAGCGTAGCGATCGACGTGGCGCGGCGCCAGGATGCGCGCCAGGGCGAGACGCAAACGGCGATGGCAATTCCGCAGGATGTGGCCGCACTGGCTGGCCGGCAACAGGTGCAGCGCAACTGGAAATTGAAGTATGGCAAGGTCGAGCAGGTCGAGCTCGATTACGGCGTGCGCTACCAGGTGTGCGTGCAGCGCTACGATGCCGCCGGCAAGGCCATCGATACGTGCGCGATTCCGTTTATTTGAGGAAACATGCCGCGCGGGCCGCTTGTGGCGGCTTTGCCACATTTCATGTTGCGGCATGCGTCGGGGTGTAACAATCGGTAAAAGCACAGCAAAGCACGGCGTAATTTCTTATAGTACTTAATTAAGGTAGTACACATTAGGAGAATTGCGATGAAAACCCTGTTGGCAGTAATTTCGCTGGCCGCCCTGGGCGGCTGCGTCGTGGCCCCACCCGGGCCCGCGTATTACGGTTCGCGTGCGCCGCAGGGGGCCTACAATCCCTATGAATGGCGTACGGTTTCGTCCGAACCGGTGCAGTCGGGCCGCGTGATGAGCGAACCGCGCGTGGAATACACGAATGAGCCCGTCTACGTGCAGCAGCCCGTGTATGTGCCGGCGCCCGTGTACGCGCCGCAACCGTATTATTACAATCCGCCCGTATCGATCGGGCTGGATTTCATGTTCGGCTTTGGGCGCTACGGTGGACACCGCGGCGGCTGGGGCGGGTATGGGCGTTACCACGGCCGCCGTTAGTCATCGATTATTGGCCATCTGGCGTGACAATGCGAATGCGCGCCGTGCTTCATGATATGCGAAGCACGGCGCGCATTGTCATTTGGCGGGCACGACCGGGTAGCGGAATCAGTGGAAATACACGGAACCCTGGTGCAGCACGTCCGCCGAGCACAGGATGTACATCGCCGCCGCTGCCAGACCTATTTGCAAGGCGCCAAAGCTGATCGGGATGAGGCGGGACATGTCGTACTCCTGAGTGGTGTGGGGTGTTATCAGGTTTTCATCATAGTATGAATTAATGCCTTTGGGCATCGGAAAAATGTCCGCCACCATGTAGGACAACACCTCGCGCCTGGTGCTCCGCCTCGCTATCCGGCCGCTTAGCGGTTTTTCCAGCGCACCACCGCTTCTTCCGGCGCCGTGTCCGGCACGTTCGAGATCGCCAGCCAGTGCGTCAGGCGTTCCGGGTGCTTGAGATTGATGCCCATGCCATCGATGATGCCGACCTGTTCCAGCATGCGCGCGTCGATTTTCGCTTTCGACACCGTGGGCGCGCCCATGACCATGCGGTCGTACGCCTTGCGCGCCTTGTGTTCCCACTTGTGCAGATTGCTTTCGTCGAAGCGGTTCGCTTCGAAATACACGGTCAGGGTGCCATCGAGGTTGCCAAAGCCGACTATGCCCGCGCCTTTGCGGATGGTGGAGGTGTTGGCGATGTCAAATTCCGCCGTGGGCACGAATATGCCGGCGCGGCCATCGATGTCAGGACGTCCCACGGGGGTTTCCTTGCCGTAGGAACTCGTTTCGGTAATGTTTTTTTCTGCAGACATGGTGCGTGTGTGGTGGCCGTGCCGGGAGCGCAATCGGGCCCGGCAGCGCCAGTCATCCTGTTCAAAAAAATGCGTGCTGATGATCAGGGCGGGGTAGGGGCCCTGGCGGAGCGATGCTTGGCATTGCTTGATACTCCACTATTGTAGCGTCAATTTAATTCTTCTTGGCAACATTTACTGAAAATTATGCTTCCGTTTTTGTCCATGAAAGAAGCCGCTCGGCCAGGTGTGAACTGCAAGCCGGCACGACCAGGCCCGGCAGCATCTTCGCGAAATGGAGGACGTAAAAAAAACCTGCATCGACATGACAACGATGCAGGTTTTTTTGTCAGGAGCGCTGTCGACGGTTAAAACGCCAGGCGGCCCTGCAGGTAGACCATGCGTGGCGCGCCCACTATCTTGCCCAGGTTGCCGTCCGAGGTGCGCGTAAAGTAGCGCTTGTCGCTCAGGTTGTTAACGCCGGCAACCAGTTCCAGGCCGTTCTGGCCCGGCACTTTCCATTTCACTTGCGTGTTCCAGGTACGGAAGCCGGGAATGACACCCAGGTTGCCGGCCGCGTTTTCCGCCACGGTGTTGGCTTCGTCGGCGAATTGGCGGCTTTGGTGGCTGCTCGACAGGTCGAAGCCCCAGGCGCCCAGCTGGTAGTGGGCGCCGACGGTATCCGTGTTGCGCGAATAGAAGGGCACGTCATTACCAGCGTTCACGCCATCCTGCAAGGTCGCCTTGGTGTAG
Source organism: Janthinobacterium salmonicoloratum (assembly GCF_051380845.1). Lineage (NCBI taxonomy): Bacteria > Pseudomonadati > Pseudomonadota > Betaproteobacteria > Burkholderiales > Oxalobacteraceae > Janthinobacterium > Janthinobacterium salmonicoloratum. The sequence continues at coordinate 37,169 of NZ_JBNYXV010000011.1, forward strand.
GTGTAGGTGGCGTAGGCATTCAAGCCTGCCAGCGGGCCGGACTGGTCGAAATGGTAGTCGATGGCCGTTTCCAGACCCCGGTGATGCGTGGCGCCCACGTTGTAGAAGATGGCGTTCTCGCCGCTGCCGACGGACTGGATCTGGTTGTCGAACTTGATGTTGAACAAGGTCGCTTCGGCAGACAGCTGGCTACTCTTCCAGCGTACGCCCAGCTCGGCCGTTTTCGCCAGTTCCGGCTGCAGCGGATTCTTGTCCGATTGCGAATTGAGCTGCGTATTTTGCACGGCGCCAAACGAGCTGTTGTAGTTGCTGAACAGGGTCACATTGTTGTTGAGCAAGTAGGCCACGTTCAGCGAGGGCAGGGCCTTGTTGTTGAGTAATTCGATCTTCTGGTCGGTCGGCAAGTGGTTGAAGCGTTCCGTCTTGATGTGCTCGTAGCGCACGCCGGGCGTGATGCGCCAGGCATCGATGGCGATCTTGTCGTCGATATACACGGCCTGTGCATCGGTCGAATTGTCGGCGAAGCGCGTCGGCTTTTGTTGTACGCCGCTGGCGATGACGACGTTGTAGATGGTTTCATCGGCCCGTTCGGCCAGGTAGCGGTAGCCGACGGTGACGTCCTGCGATACCTTGCCGGTCGTGAAGCGCTGCGTGTAGCGCGGCTCGATGGCCGTCGTTTCATAGTTGCGCGGCTGATGGCCCAGGTTTTTCCCGCTGATCAGGATGCTTTCGCGCGAGCTCTTGTTGTAATACGCGCGCACCTCGAACTCCTGAGTGCCGGAGATGGCATTCAGGTAGCCGATGTCGAAGGCCTTGCGCTCGCCGCTCCAGTAGTCGGTGGGGCGCGTGTTCTGGAATGGATCGGCCTTGTATTGCGCCGTGGTCAAGCCGCCCGGCGTGCGCGACGTCACGTCATAGTAGGACAGCTTGCCGTACACCTCGGCTGTGGGGCTCAGGTCGTAGCGGAATTTGAGGGCGAAATCGTTGACCTTCTCGTCGCTCCCCACGCGCCAGTCGCTGCCGCGGATGCCGGAATACAGCACCGCCAAGCCCAGGCCGCTGTCGAGCTGGGTGCCGGCAAAGACGCTGGCCTGCGTATTGTGACCCACTTCGCTGTACGCGTTATAGCGTACGGTGGCGTCGCCCGTGATGCCTGGCGTGGTGGGCACGCGGCGTGTCTTGAAGTTGATGATGCCGCCCACGTTTTGCGGGCCGAAGCGTACGGCGCCGCCGCCGCGCACCACGTCGACCGTCTCGACATTGGCCAGGCTGACGGGCGCGAAAGACAGCTGCGGCTGGCCATACGGCGCGACCGACATCGGGACGCCATCAAGCAAGACCGTGCTGCGTGGGGAATAGCGTCCGGCCAGGCCGCGCACGCCGATATTCAGGGAGATGGCGCTGCCGGCGCTGCCCGAGTTGTCGCTGATCTGTACGCCGGGAATGCGGCGCATCACGTCGCTGAGGCTGGTCGCGCCCGAGTTGTCGATATCGTCCTTTTGCACCACCGTGCGGGCGCCCGCGAAATTCTTCGTGCTGGCGGCCATGCTGGTGCCCAGCAGGTTGCTGCTGACCTGGATGGATTCCAGGATGGGACCGGCGTTAGCAGCTGTATTGGCATCCTGCGCCTGCGCGGCTAGCGGGGCGCCCAGGCAGGCGAGGGCGATGGCCAGCGCGCACGGGCGCAGCGACAAGGGCAGTGGGGAAAGTGTGGCAGCCATGCATGGATCTCCGTAATGACAATGTTTGCGCGGGCAATCGGGCGGCGCGACAACATCGTAGCGTGAGCATCCTGCGCAAGGGGATAAGAATGATAATGATTCTCATTTTATCCGTCAATTGCGAATAGCGCGTAGTGGCCGTATGTCTGCCTGCGGATGGGGAAGTGTTGCTGGTGCGGTACAGCGGGCGACCTGGATTGCCGCTTGGCACCATTGCTGGGGTGCGGCGGCATTGCCTGCGCTTCTTGTATACTCCCACTTTTGCAGCCCTCAGACGTGAACGTACAATGAGCCAGACAACTGAAACGACAACAGGCAATCCCCCCGTGGAACGCCGCCAGGGCGACCAGCCGGCAAGTGCTGCGCGCAAGCTCAATCTGCTGGTGGTCGATGACAACCAGGAAGTGGGCGAATCGCTGGCCATGCTGCTCGAAGCGCTGGGTCACCACGCCGTGGTGGTGCGCAACTGGCAGATGGCTGTCGAGCAAGTCAAGCTGTGCGTGCCCGACGCCGTCTACCTCGACATCGAAATGCCCGGCATCAGCGGCATCGAAATCGGCCGCCGCCTGCACCACAATCCCGAGACGGCCAACGCCGTGCTGATCGCCGTTACCGGCCACAGCTTGCCCATGTACATGGACGACGCGCTGGCCGCGGGCTTCCGCCACTTCCTCGTGAAACCCGTGCGCCTGGAAGACCTGGCAACGACGGTGCAGTCGGTGCTGGCGGGCTAGTCTTTCCGCTGCCTCGGCTGCTGGGTGGTCAGGTGTTCAGCGCTGCGGCGCGGAACTGCAAGCCGAGTGCATGCGTCACCTTCAAAATGGTGTCGAAGCTCGGATTGCCTTCGCCGGACAGGGCCTTGTACAAACTTTCCCGTCCCAGTCCTGTATCTTTGGCAAGTTGCGTCATGCCGCGCGCCTTGGCAATGTTGCCGAGTGCTTTGGCGATGAAGGATGCGTCGCCGCCGGCTTCTTCCAGGCAAGCTTCAAAGTAGGCGACTATATCCTCTTCGGTTTTGAGGTGCTGTGCGCTATCCCATTTGTTGAGTTTTTGTATCATCAGATCTCCTGGAGTGCTTGCGCGAGCCGCTGCGCCGTTTTGATATCTTTCCCCTGCGTTGACTTGTCGCCGCCAGCGAGCAGGATGATTACTTCTATGCCGCGCTGAGTGAAATAAACGCGGTAGCCGGGACCATAATCAATGCGCATTTCCGAAACACCAGCACCGACATGTTTGCAATCGCCAAAGTTGCCATCTTCGGCACGATCAATACGGGCCTGGATGCGGAAAAACGCTTTCCGATCCTTTAGCTTGCTGAACCAGTTATCGAACGTGGTGGTGGTGTGGACGCTTTTCACGCATACAAGTGTATTCTTTGGGATACGAAAAATCAAGCGTATGCGTCAATTTTGACTGCCGCGCACAGCTTGGATTTTTCTGATGCACTCGCCTGACATGTTGTGGGAGAAGAGGGCGGATGTTGCCTCATGTATGTGCGCTGGAATGAAAAAAGGGTTACATACCGAAGCATGTAACCCTCTAATTTACCACTAATTCTGTGGGGTGGCTGATGGGGCTCGAACCCACGACAACAGGAATCACAATCCTGGACTCTACCAACTGAGCTACAGCCACCACTGTCTTACTTACCTGTTTAGCTGTTTTGCTGAACAGGTGCCGAATTATACAAAGAACTCGGCAAAGTGGCAAATCTAAATGCAGTCTTTTTTAAAGAATCGAAAGATTGCATGAAAACGGTCGTTTTCGCTCATACGGACAGGTGTTCGACGGGGGGCTGCAAGCCCAGCAATCCGGCGAAGGCTTTCGCCAGGGATTCGACACTGGCCGTCGTGTAGCCCTGCAGTCGCGGTGCGTCGTTGTTGATGCAGCGAAAGCTTGCCGCGTCGAGCAGGCGGGCCAGCTGGCGTGCCACGGCGTCGCCCGTGTCCACCAGCGTGATCTGTTCCTGTGTATGCGCGCGCACCGTACGTACGATGGCGTCCTGCACGAAGGGGTAGTGCGTGCAGCCGAGTACCAGCGTATCGACGCCTTGCGCCAGCATGGGGGCGATGTAGCGTTCCAGCATGGCGCTGGTGGCATCGACCGGGTCGTTGCCCAGCTCGCATTGCTCGATGCGGTCGGCCAGGCCGATGCAGGGCTGCAAGATGAACGTGGCGCCCGTGGCGGCGCTCACCTGTTCGCGCAGGGCCAGCAGCTTGTCGCCGCGCAAGGCGCGTTCCGTGGCCAGCACGGCGATCTTGCCGTTGCGGCTGATGCTGGCCGCCGGTTTCAAGCCCGGTTCGACGCCGACGATGGGCAGGTCAGGGTAGCGCGCGCGCAGCGCCTTGATGGCGGCGATGGTGGCCGTGTTGCACGCCACCACCAGCGCCTTGGCGCCTTGCTGCAATAAGAAGGCGGTGATCGCCAGCGAACGGTCGACCACTTGCTGTTCCGTCTTGTCGCCATATGGCGCATAGGCGGAATCGGCAAAGTAGATCAGGTCTTCCTGGGGCAGCTGCGCGCGGATATGGCGCAGCACCGACAGGCCGCCCACGCCGGAGTCAAAAATGCCGATGGGGGCGTCTGGGCGGGCAGTGCTTGCTGTAAAAGTCATAGGGAACCGTTGATGATAAAAAAACGCCGCGCTGATGTTGCCGCGCGGCGTCTATGGTAGAGCTTGTTTAAGCGACCGTCACAGGAATCTTGCTGACGCTATTGAGTTGCTCGATCTTCGCTTGCCACTCTTTCGGGCCCGTGTTGTGCACCGAGGTGCCTTTCGCATCCACGGCCACCGTCACCGGCATGTCGACGACGTCGAATTCGTAGATGGCTTCCATACCCATGTCGGCAAAGCCCAGCACCTTGGCGTGCTTGATGGCTTTCGACACCAGGTAGGCGGCGCCGCCTACGGCCATCAGGTAGGCCGACTGGTGCTTCTGGATAGATTCGATGGCGACGGGACCGCGCTCGGCCTTGCCGATCATGGCGATCAGGCCCGTTTTTTCCAGCATCATGTCGGTGAACTTGTCCATGCGCGTGGCGGTGGTCGGACCGGCCGGGCCGACGGCTTCGTCGCGCACCGGGTCGACGGGGCCGACGTAATAGATTACGCGGTTCTTGAAATCGACCGGCAATTCTTCGCCCTTGGCCAGCATGTCCTGGATGCGCTTGTGTGCGGCGTCGCGGCCCGTCAGCATCTTGCCGTTCAACAGCAAGGTCTGGCCCGGCGTCCACGAAGCGACTTCTTCTTTCGTCAGGGTATTCAGGTCGACGCGCTTGGATTTTTCCGTGTCCGGCGTCCAGTGCACTTCCGGCCACGACGACAGCGATGGCGGCGTCATGTAGGCAGGGCCCGAGCCGTCGAGCACGAAGTGGCCGTGGCGCGTGGCGGCGCAGTTCGGGATCATGGCGACTGGCTTCGACGCGGCGTGCGTCGGGTGCATCATGATTTTGACGTCGAGCACGGTCGTCAAGCCGCCCAGGCCCTGCGCGCCGATGCCCAGCGAGTTGATCTTGTCGCACAGCTCGATACGCAGTTCTTCCAGCTTGTTCTGTGGGCCGCGTTGTTTCAGCTCAAACATGTCGATGTCTTCCATCAACACCTCTTTTGCCATCAGCATGGCTTTTTCGGCTGTGCCGCCGATGCCGATGCCCAGCATGCCAGGCGGGCACCAGCCAGCGCCCATGGTTGGCACGGTTTTCATGACCCAGTCCACCAGCGAATCGGACGGGTTCATCATGATCATCTTGGATTTGTTTTCCGAACCACCGCCCTTGGCAGCGACTTTCACGTCGACGGTATTGCCTTCGACCAGTTCCATGTGCACCACGGCTGGCGTGTTGTCCTTGGTGTTCTTGCGGTCGAAATGCGGGTCGGCCACGATGGAGGCGCGCAGCTTGTTGTCGTCGAAGTTGTACGCACGGCGCACGCCTTCGTTGACGGCGTCGGTAACGGTGCCGGAGAAGCCTTCGAAGCGCACGCCCATGCCGATTTTCAGGAAGACGTTGACGATACCCGTGTCCTGGCAAATCGGACGCTTGCCTTCCGCGCACATGCGCGAGTTGGTCAGGATTTGCGCGATCGCATCTTTTGCCGCCGGGCTTTGCTCGGCCGCGTAGGCGCGCGCCAGGTGCTCGATGTAATCAGCAGGGTGGTAGTAGCTAATGTACTGCAACGCTGCGGCGACGGATTCGATCAGGTCTTCTTGCTTTATGACAGTCATGGTGTTCTCGCGGTGGATAAGAAGGGTAAGACTTTGATGCTGTTTGCTGTTGCTAATCAGTATAGGAGCGCCAGAACTTAGTGGGGCGCCCGGGCTTGGTTCTGCGTGACGGTCATGATGCGGTCCGTGTACGCAATCGCCATCGCCGACAGGATGAAGACCATGTGTATCGCCGTTTGCGCGATGACCACATTCGGTTCCTTGGCATACGCGGTGGCGTTGATGAAGGTCTTCAGCAGGTGGATGGACGAAATGCCGATGATGGCCATCGCCAGTTTCGTCTTCAGCACGGACGCATTCACATGCGACAGCCATTCCGGCTGGTCCGGATGGTCGTCGAGGTGCATGCGCGACACAAACGTTTCGTAGCCGCCGATGATGACCATGATCAACAGGTTCGAGATCATGACCACATCGATCAGGCCAAGCACCACCAACATGATGGTGGCTTCATTGAGCTTGACCGGTGGCGGCACGCCCGCCACGGTGACGGCGCTGATGACGTGCTGGAGGGCCGCGTCATTGCCGAACACGGCGCCGATCAGGTCCGACAGTTCCACCCAGAAGTGAAATACGTAAACGCATTGTGCGAGGATCAGGCCCAGGTACAGCGGCAGCTGCAGCCAGCGCGACATGAAGATGAAGGCGGACAGGGGATGCAGTTTGCTATGTGTGGGCTTTTGTGAGTGGTCGATCATCTGGAGTTTCCTGGGGGTAAATACCAATTTTTGGTATGCCCGACATTTTACACTTGCTGCTGATCACTGCGCATGCCCTCGATTTGGATTCTTGGCCTTGATGAAACACAAAGCGACGTCAACTAATTGACTTGTTACCAGTTTTTCCATCCAGAATGCTGGGCGGCGTACGCTTGACGCCCGTCGCCAGTGGCGATTATGGTTAGAATGGATCGAGGAAACGCTGCATGTAAGGCGTCAGTAAGACAGCAGGAATATTGTGTTACCAAACAATTACTACACTGGAGACTAGCATGGCCGCTATAGAGAACCAAGGGCAGGGCACTGAGCAGCAGGGACCGGAAGAGTCGCGCGTATTTCAACCGTCGGCAGCGTTTGCCGCACAGGCAACGATTTCCGGCATGGACGCCTACCGCGCCATGGTGGCCGATGCCGAACGTGACTACGAAGGCTTCTGGGCCAAGCTGGCGCGCGAAAACCTGAGCTGGAAAAAGCCGTTTACCCGCACCCTGAACGAAGACAACGCCCCATTCTACAAATGGTTCGAAGACGGCCTGCTGAACGTGTCGTACAACTGCCTGGACCGCAACATTGAAAATGGCCTGGGCGACAAGACGGCCATCATCTTCGAAGCGGACGATGGCACCGTTACCAAGGCAACGTATAAAGAGCTGCACGAAAAAGTCTGCAAGTTCGCCAACGGCCTGAAATCCAAAGGGATTGCCAAAGGTGACCGCGTCATCATCTATATGTCGATGTCCGTCGAAGGCGTTGCCGCAATGCAAGCCTGCGCGCGTATCGGCGCCACCCACTCCGTCGTCTTCGGCGGCTTCTCGGCAAAATCCCTGCAAGAACGCATCATCGACGCGGGTGCCGTGGCCGTCATCACGGGTGACGAGCAATTGCGCGGCGGCAAAAAGCTGCCATTGAAATCCATCGTCGACGAAGCGCTGGCGCTGGGCGGCTGTGACTCCGTGAAAAACGTCATCGTGTATAAACGCACGGGCAGCGACCTGCCGATGGTGGCCGGCCGCGATACATGGTTGCACGACCTGGTCGAAGGCCAGAGCGCGCAATGCGAACCGGAATGGGTCGATGCCGAGCATCCACTGTTCATTCTCTACACGTCGGGTTCCACCGGGACGCCGAAGGGCGTGCAGCACTCGAGCGGCGGCTACCTGCTGTGGGCCGCGCTGACGATGAAGTGGAGTTTCGACATCAAGCCCGACGACGTGTTCTGGTGCACGGCCGACATCGGCTGGGTGACGGGCCACAGCTACATCGCGTATGGCCCGATGGCCGTGGGCACCACGCAAGTGGTGTTCGAAGGCATCCCGACCTACCCGAACGCGGGCCGCTTCTGGGAAACCATCAAGAAGCACAACGTCAGCATTTTCTACACCGCCCCTACGGCCATCCGTTCGCTGATCAAGGCGGCCGACGTGGACCCGAAAGTCCATCCTGGCAACTATGACCTGACGAGCTTGCGCCTGCTGGGCACGGTCGGCGAGCCGATCAATCCGGAAGCGTGGATGTGGTACTACAAGCATATCGGCGGTGAGAAATGCCCGATCGTCGATACCTTCTGGCAAACGGAAACGGGCGGCCACATGATCACCCCGCTGCCGGGCGCCACGCCGATGGTCCCCGGTTCCTGCACCCTGCCATTGCCGGGCATCATGGCCGCCATCGTCGACGAAGCGGGTCAGGACGTGCCAAACGGCCAAGGCGGCATCCTAGTGGTAAAACGCCCATGGCCATCGATGATCCGCACGATCTGGAACAACCCCGAGCGTTTCAAGTCCAGCTATTTCCCGGAAGAACTGGGCGGCAAGATGTACCTGGCAGGCGACGGCGCCATCCGCAACAAGGAAACGGGCTACTTCACCATCACGGGCCGCATCGATGACGTGCTGAACGTGTCGGGCCACCGCATGGGCACGATGGAAATCGAATCGGCCCTGGTGGCCAACCCGCTGGTGGCCGAAGCGGCCGTGGTGGGCCGCCCGGACGACACGACAGGCGAATCGATCTGCGCCTTCGTGGTGCTGAAGCAAGCGCGTCCGACTGGCGAGGAAGCCAAGAAGCTGGCCCTGGAGTTGCGTAACTGGGTCGGCAAGGAAATCGGCCCGATCGCGAAACCGAAGGAAATCCGTTTCGGCGACAACCTGCCGAAAACCCGCTCCGGCAAAATCATGCGCCGTCTGCTGCGCGTGCTGGCCAAGGGCGAGACGATCACGCAAGACGTGTCGACCCTGGAAAACCCGGCCATCCTGGATCAGCTGAAGGAAACGTCTTAATTGACAGGCCAGTGCCTCCGGAAGGGCCGTGCGCACCACTGGCGCGCATCCTTCCGCTAGGCCTGGCCAAACTTTTACCCTTGGGTAAATAACTTTGGCAGTCTGTAGAATCTTTGCTATAATCTGCGGCTTCGCGACAAGCGATATGCAGTACACAATGTGAGCAAGCAAGACGCGCGCATTGCCTTCAGGAGAGATGGCTGAGCGGCTGAAGGCGCACGCCTGGAAAGCGTGTATAGGGTAATACTCTATCGGGGGTTCGAATCCCCCTCTCTCCGCCACAGACGAAAAAGAAAAAGCTACCCTCGGGTAGCTTTTTTTTTCGTCTGTACGCGGAGAGAAGCACGCCCCCTGCGGGGCGTGCGCGGGGGATTCGAAGGGTCGGGCCTACCGGCCCGGCCCTCTCCGAATCGACTGACTGCTGCCGCTGCGCGGCAGCCCCGCGCGCCTGCGGCGCGCGTTTGTGGTTCTAATTAGGTTTCGACTGAGCCGGCTTCTACGGCGCCCAATGCATCAGTCCGTGTCCAAATGGTGGGCCTGACCCCGCTACCCTTCGTGACCCCGGTACCCTTCGTGGTTCTAATTAAGTTTCGACTGAACCAGCTTCTACGGCGACCAATACGCCAGTCCCTGTCCAAGCGACGGACCGTACCCTCCCTCCTTCTGTTCGATCTTTCGAAGCTCCAATAAATCAGCATGTATGTCTAAATTTGGCAACATTTCTCATTTTATTGCATATACTGTTTATATATACAGTAAAATTGATAAAGAAAGATTTTCAATTCTAACTAATTGTCACTTTCCATAGGGTTTTAATACTATTTTCAGTCTTTATGCTTTGGCTAGTGTTTATCATTCCATCTTGTTGTTAGAATCAAAGTAATCTGCCTGTTTAACCGGCGGTACGACGGATGAATTCTGTGTAGCACTATCGAAAAGCGTAAATTATGAAAGCTAATAATGCGATGAATCGCGATGACAGCGGTGGAGTGGGGGCGAAAAGTGGATTTTTATTCCAAGATTATGTGGCGGCATATTATGTTTTTCAAATGTTGCAGAATAAAAAGATCGATGCTGTTCGTTGTGAGGTAACTGATGATATTGATCTTTTATATACTAATGACGAAATAGAATATATCCAAGTAAAGACGACGGAAGGAGATCGGAAATGGTCTATAACGGAACTTTGTGAAGTTACGAAAGTAAAAAAGGAACGTGGTAAGCCAAAGCCTCCACCAGCAAACGACTCAATATTGCATAAATCTTTAAATTGTGACAATGATATATCGATTAAGCCATTATTTAAAATAGTGAGTAAGCGTGATGTTTTAAATGCTTTAAATTACTTACGAACACCAATTGCTGAACGTATAGACACATCGCCGAAGCTGGAATTACTTAAGTCATTAAATGCAAAAATCGGTTCGTTTTTTTCTCCCGCTGGGAGGGACGTAGAATTTTGGTTGGATAATACTAGCTGGGATGTATATTCGTCTATAGATGAATTGGAATTAAAGATATATAGAGATATTTTAATTTCCGCTCATGATCATGGCGTTTTATTAAATCCTTCTCGCGATGCAAAAATAATACTTAATGATGTTCTTGGTGTAATTACAAGAAAAAGCGCATTATCTAGAAAAATAACATGTGCAGATAATAAAACTTACTTCAGGAAAGATTTTCTAACTTGGTTTCTTGAAGAGATAAAAATATTAGCTGCCACAAATAGCAGATTGAATACTAAGGTCTATGTTGAATTTAGTAAAACTGAACCTGTTCTTTTGAAATTTTCTGATCATGGATCTGATCAAAGGTTGGGAGTGGGTTTAGGGCAAGGGTATGAGTTTGGGAAGTATAGATTTGATTATATTGCCGACTCAATAATAAATTGGATGCCTGAAATTTTACTGCGACCTAGTGAATTGGCAGATACATCACGGCAGAAGTTTTTTATTAAGTCGGCTAATATTTCTAAACGATTTTTAGAGCAAAGTTCCGAGTTCTCTGAATTCTTGGGGCGAACTCTTATGCATTCTTCGGTAAGATATTATAGTAATAGTGAGCCAGTCCCAGTAGCCTTGTATATTGATAAGGATGGAAAATCATTCAAGGAATTCGAAAACGTGCACATTGTTCGGGCCGATAGTGGCGATGAATTATGGATGGGATTTAGTAGTTTATCTGAGACTTTAAATTTAGCCGACTCAATGGATAAAGTATGCGGTCAACTTCATGATCTTATCACTGTAGACTTTCGATTGCAGAGAAAAAAGATACTTGAAGTAAAAGAGGATAGCTATCTTTTGAAACACGATATTGATGATTTGCTTGATGAATCATCTTCTTTAGATGATCACATTCATCGATTTAAATTTGTAATGTTTATTGGCTATAAGTCTGCGCATCTTTCAATCGAGGAAGATAATCAAGATTATAAAAAATCACAGTTAATTGAGGCTCAAGAGAATTTCGAAAAAATGATTGGAAAAATTCTATTGAGAGATAAATATTTCTCTAGGATTAATATTATTCTTTATCTTTATCCTAATCCGTGCATAAAGACGTTGGTTAGTGTTGTGCGGAAAAAAATCAATGAGGTAATGGATGTTTAGTGAATTCCAAAACATAGTGGAAAGTTTGGAGGGGGATGGGGCAGATTTGTTCGGATATCTTAAAATCGCCAATGATCTTCTTTCCAATCCGGCTGATGAGTCTCTCGGGAGGGAGCTGGTTATTCGAGCATTAGATAAAAAGAAAAAATTTTTAGGTTATGCTGGTTTATTGAAAAATTTAGTTCGCAAGGCAGGGCTTTATCCATATTTGAGCAGTGAGTTTTCTAATTTAACGATAGAGGACGAGTATCTATTGAGTGTTTATCGCTCGACTCATTCTGAGAAATTTATATTTCATTCTATGCAGTTGAAAATATTTAATTTATTGATGGGAGGGCATAATGTTGTACTGAGTGCACCCACTAGCATGGGAAAAAGCGCGATTGCAGATTCGCTTTTGGCAAGCGGAAAGTATAGCCGTATCGTAATAGTTGTTCCGACTATAGCATTGATTGATGAAACAAGACGACGTATTGCAGAAAAATTCAGTAGTAGTTATGAAATTATTTATCATAGCTCGCAAGTTGTTCGATCTTTTCGTAAAACCATCTATATACTGACGCAAGAAAGAGTGAATGAAAGAAAAGATATTTTAGATATAGATCTATTTATTATAGATGAATTTTATAAGCTTTCATTTAAGCGTGGATCGTACGATGAAAGGGCTATTTCTCTCAATATTGCACTTAGTAAATTATTGGTTTCATCAAAACAGTTTTTTATGATTGGGCCTAGTATTGATGATGTTACTGGGTTGAGCACGTTGGGAAAGAATTATTTCTTTTTGCCATCATCATTTAACACTGTAGCTTTGAATGTTTTTAAATATGATATTGATGCAAATTCAAAAGATTTGAAAAATAATGCTTTGGTTAAAATACTGCAGTCAAGGAGTAAAGATAATCAAACACTAATTTATTGTAAGTCGCCAAACGCTGCCGCAGAGATTGCTATGTTGCTTATTTCAGAAGGATTTTCAGATAAGTATGATGGTGAATATGTTAATTGGGTGAAAGATAAGTATAGTGCCACTTGGTCATACTCAAAGGCAATTAATGCTGGAATAGGAATTCATCATGGGGCATTGCCGAGAGCTATTCAGCAGTTTACTGTTGATTTATTTAATAGCGGAATTTTGAAAATATTGATATGTACATCTACAATTATTGAGGGAGTCAATACTACCGCTGAAAATGTGGTCATTTATGACAATAGAAATGGTATTGGCTCGATAGACCGTTTTACTCATAATAATATAAAAGGTCGTGCTGGTCGAATGAATGTTCATTTCGTTGGAAATGTTCATTGTTTAGAGAGAGTGCCGGAGCAAAAAATTGAAAATCAAATTGTCGAGGTTCCTCTTGGATCGCAAGATGAAAATAGCCCATTGAATTTTATAGCCGGCATTGAAGAGGTTCATATTCAGCCTGAATTAAAAGACTCATTGGAAAGGTATGTTGCATCGACACAAATTCCCTTGTGGATATTAAAGAAGCATGCGACTTTCTCTATCGATTCCTTGCGTGCCACGAATAATTATGTCGATTCATTGAGTACTATTGAAATTAGAGCTGTTTGCGCTCCAAAAGTTAACGCTGAAGGACTTGAAATTATTTGTGGTGTTTTGAAGATTGCTGCTTCAGCTTCTTTGAGAAATTTAAACTTGCATGGTGATAAATCCGATTTGAAGCTAAAGATTAGTAAATATCTTTTTGCTGAAAGCCATCAGAGCTACTTGGACGAAGTTATAGACTGGGTTCTGGAAAATAATGAAGGCGAATTTGAAAAATCCATTGGTATTGATAGGGAACTAAAAATTATAAGAAATATTTTTGGTTTTACGGTTCCGTCAGTCCTTTCATTGCTGCAGGACCTAATAAATTATCGAAGTGAAATTTCAAATATTAAGATTATTGCGAATTTTGGATTTATTATAAGTAAATTTGAATATAGTCATTTGCCCAAAAATTTCTCAGCTTTGGAGGAGATGGGAATTCCCGTGCAAACCCTTCAGAAGTTGGTTCATGAAAAATTGGCTTCTGTTAGTTTGAATGTTTTGATTCGTTATCTTCGATGGTATTTTAATAAAATTAAAAAAATCGACAACATTGATAGAGCCTTTATTGCACGTGCATTAAAATATTAAGGAAGAAAGTTTTTTTGTATTGTAAGCTTGTTTTAATAATTGCATGGGGCCCGGAAAAAGACATTTCGCACTGATCAGGAACGACTCTAGATCATCAGGGTCAAATCCTAGCTAGATACAATCTGAATATTATCTAGGTCTTTAGGGATTGCGTACAGATAAAAAATAGTCATTTTAATTTAGACTAAGGCACTGTGCCGACAATGCGATTTTCAAGCTGCTTCTAGAGGTCGTCGAGTTCTAACATATCCTACGTATATATCAGTCGGAGATTCGCTTTCATTCAATCAGCGAGGGCCGGGGTCAGATCCGCCATTTGGACACGGGCTGATACATTGAGCACTGCAGAAGTTGGCTCAGTTATAACCACGAACGCACGTCCTCGGCGCCCGTTCGTGGCTCTAATCAAGTCTTCACTGAGCAATCTTCTACAGCATCCAACGCATCATGCATCAGTCCGTGTCCAAAAAGCGGACCTGACCCCGGCACCCGCAAAGCAAAAATCTATGGTCACCCTCCCTTTTGCAAGCTGATTTTGTATGATGTGAGCAGGCTTGCTTAAATCTATCCGGCGTCTGGTTGGAGATGGTTCTCCGCGCCACGATGAGAGTCGCG
>NZ_JBNYXV010000012.1:0-21960 GCF_051380845.1 Janthinobacterium salmonicoloratum
GAAACAACTTTGCGCCGATGATAGTGCTGCAACCAGTGTGAAAGTAGGTTATCGTCAGGCTTGTTATTCGCAGTAGAGAAAAACCCGATCAGAAATGGTCGGGTTTTTTTTCGTCTGATGCTTTATCCGGTTAAGCGTGTGGGGACATAAAAAAGCCGCGCTAAGCGCGGCTTTTTTCATTTAATTCAGTCGGCATATCCCATCCCATTCAAGGTCAAAGCGGGCCAGGTATTTTTTGAGCCGGTCTGCATCATTCGGTTTGGCTTTCGCCGCGCGCGATACGGCATACAGTGTGCGGCCGGCATCGGACATATTGTTGGATTGCCGGCAAATCTTGATCACTGCCTGCAGCTGCAGCGCATCAAACAGGTCGAGCTGCGCGGCTGCCTCGGTTCCCATGATATCGGCCAGATCGATTTCCATGTCGCAGGCAGGCTTGTCATGACGCTGCCATAGCCGTTTCAGGCGCTTGATTTCCTCGTCGACGACGTCATCCGTGATGCGACCTGCTTCCGACAAGGTAGCCAGGCGCGTGACGGCAGCGGACAAATCGCGGAAATTGCCGTTCCAGGCGGCCGACGGCGCGGCGGCAAAGCGCATGAAACGCTCACGTGCCTCCTTGTTGAAGCGCACTCTTTCGCCTGTCTCGGCGCTGTATTGTGCCAGCAGGTATTCCAGGTTCGGCTCGATGTCTTCCGGCCGCTGTGCCAGGCCCGGCAATTCGTACGTCCACAAATTAATGCGCGCATACAAGTCTTCGCGGAAGCGGCCGGCCGCCACTTCATTGCCCAGGTCGCGGTTGGTGCCGGCGATCAGTTGGAAGTCGCTCTGCACCTCCGTATCGGCACCGACGGGGAAAAAGCGCTTTTCTTCAATGGCTTTCAGCAGCATCGCCTGCTCGTCGAGCCCCAGTTCACCGATCTCATCGAGAAACAGCAAGCCCTTGTGCGCGCTGCGCAGCAAGCCGGGTCGATCCGAGCCCGCCCCCGTGAAGGAACCCTTGATATGGCCGAACAAGGTAGAGGCTGCGCCATCGCCATGCAGGGTGGCGCAATTGAGGTCGATGAATTTGCCATCGATCTGGTGGCGCGACTTTTTCAGCTCATACACGCGGCGCGCGAGGAAGGATTTGCCGGCGCCGGTCGGCCCCATCAACAGCATGGGGGCTTTCGATTTGATGGCGACGCGCTCGATTTCATCGATCATCCCGTTGAACTTCGCATTGCGCGTGGCGATGCCGGACTTCAGGAAGGCCACGCCTTCGGCCTGTTCGCGCGTAAAACGCTGGGCGATCTGGTCGTAGCGCGACAGGTCGAGGTCAATCAATGCGTAGCTGCCGGGATTGCCGGCGGCCTGGCGCTTGGGTGGCGACGTTTGCACGAGACGACCCGGAAAATAGCGTGCTTCCGTCATCAGGAACATGCAGATCTGCACCACGTGACTACCGGTGGTGATGTGGATCCAATAGTCTTCCTTGTCCGGATCGAAGGGGTAGCTGTTGGCAAAATCGTAGAGGGCGCCATACACATTCTCGAAGTCCCAGGCATCGCTGATGGGCAGTTCGTGGGCGATCAGCCTGGTTTCAGGCGAGACGCTGGCGATATCCTGCGATACCTGGCGCACCAGGTTGTCAAACTGGCTGCCCGCGTACAGCAGCTCGAAACGGTCGATGATCTTGTCCTCATGCTGGGTCAGGGCGATGCTTGGGCGCCACTTTTCCCAGCGTGCCGCTCCCCTGCCATTGTCGAGCTGCGTGCCGAGAAAACCGATGACGACGGTACGTTTTGCTTGCATATATGGGATAAATATTTATCTGAAAAGATAATTGTATTCCAAATCGCAATGACAGGGATATTTTCAATGTAAAGCATGTATGAGAATATTATTTAATAAAATCAATGATTTATGTTTGTTTTTGACGAAATATTGAAAGCTGGCACAGCGCTTGCAATAGAGGAGATACCAACGAGATAAACGTAGAGAGCAGAGAGGAACGAAAAATGGCCAACGCCCAGTTATTCCAGAGCGCGCAACAGACCGGTACCTTGCCAGCGGCCCTGGCACGCAATGCCGAAGGCGCGCCAGCCTACGCGCTGACGCCCCGGCATCAGCTGGCGCAATATGCGGCCACCGGCTGCCTGAACACGACGTTTTATGCCAGTGCCGAAGCGCAGCTGGCAACGGTGCTCGAGCTGTGCAAGGCGGTCGAGCCGGCCTTCATTGCGCAGACGGCCGTGTACTGCCGCGAACGGGGCTACATGAAAGACATGCCGGCCTTGCTGGTGGCCGTGCTGGCGGGGCAGGGCGCCGCGGAATGTGCGCCGGCCTTCCAGCGCGTGATTAACAACGGCCAGATGCTGCGCAACTTCGTGCAGATCATGCGCTCGGGGGCAGTAGGCCGCAAATCGCTGGGATCGCGTCCGAAAAAACTCGTGCAGGCATGGCTGAACACCGCTTCGGAACAGGCCTTGCTGGCCGCCGCCGTGGGCAATGCGCCCTCGCTGGCCGACGTGGTGAAGATGGTACATCCGAAACCGCAGGAAGCGTGGCGCGCGGCCTTCTTTGCCTGGCTGATCGGCAAGCCGTACGATGCCAAGGCACTGCCGCCGGCGCTGGCCACGTTCGAGGCGTATAAGGCCGATCCTGGTCAAACGATACCGGATGTACCGTTCCAGATGCTGACGGCGCTGCCCTTGAGCGCGCAGGATTGGGCGCAGATCGCCCGCCAGGGCAGCTGGCAGATGGTGCGCATGAATCTGAACACCTTTGGCCGTCACGGCGTGTATGCGATCGACGGCATGCCGGAGCTGATCGCTGCCAAGCTGCGCGATCCCGAGGCAATTGGCCGGGCACGGGTGTTTCCGTACCAGTTGATGTCCGCGTACATGGCGGCCGGCGAGAGCGTGCCGGCCATCGTGCGCAATGCGCTGGAGCAGGCGCTGGAAATATCGTTGGCGCATGTGCCGCGGATCGCGGGCAAGGTCGTGGTGTGCCCTGATGTTTCCGGTTCGATGTCGTCGCCCGTCAGCGGTTTTCGCGGCAGCGCCACCTCGAGCGTGCGCTGCATCGACGTGGCGGCGCTGGTGGCGGCGGCCATGCTGCGCAAAAATCCGGATGCCATGCTGCTGCCGTTCGAGCACAGCGTCGTGAGGTGCGGGCTCGATGCGGATGACAGTGTGATGAGCAATGCGGCCAGGCTGGCGGCCATCGGTGGCGGTGGCACCAATTGCAGCGCACCGCTGCTGCGCATGAATAGCAAGAAGGAGCTGGCTGACCTGGTGATTTATGTGTCCGATAATGAGTCGTGGATCGACGCCAGACGCGGTGGCGCCACGGCGACGATGGGACAGTGGAAGGTGTTCAAGCAGCGCAATCCGCAGGCAAAGCTGGTGTGCATCGATATTTCGCCGCATGCCACGACGCAGGCGATGGAGTGCGCTGACATCCTGAATATCGGCGGTTTTTCCGATGACGTCTTCAAGATCATCGCCGCCTTTGCTGCCGGCCAGCTCGACCCTGCCCACTGGGTGGGAGAAATCGCCGCCATCGATATGGCGCCAGGTTGTTGAAGTAAAGTGCATGAATGCGGACAAGACTACATAACAGACGTCTTGTCCAACCTTGTCATGCACTGCAGTGCCCCGAATGCCGACAGGATTACATCGATCAGCCGCGTCAAACCGGCCTGGCAGGCGCAGTGAGCCTGGCAGAAAATCCTGTCCCACCTTGTCGGGTTGTCCCACTGATTAAAATACAAGACGAGAGAAGTGATGAAGAAAGAAGAATACGAAGTCCTGCATACCGAAGGCAGCCGTCCCGTGAAAATGTGGACCCGTGGCGTGCCTGTCGAAGAAGCGGCTAAAAAACAATTGCGCAACACGGCGACCCTGCCGTTCATTTACAAGCATATCGCAGTCATGCCCGACGTCCACCTGGGTAAAGGGTCGACCATCGGCAGCGTGATTCCCACCCTGGGCGCCGTGATTCCTGCGGCCGTGGGCGTGGATATCGGTTGCGGCATGATGGCGGCGAAGACCACGCTGACGGCGAATGATTTGCCCGATAATCTGGCGCCGCTGCGCAGCGCCATCGAACGCGCCATTCCGCACGGGATGTCGCCGAAGACGCGCGGACACCGTGGCCGCGATGAGGGGGCCTGGCATACGCCGCCCTCGGTGGTCGATGCCGCGTGGCTGCAATTGAAGGACGAATTCGATGCGATCTGCCTGAAAACGCCGAAGCTGAAAAACACGAACAATTATCGTCACCTGGGGACTTTGGGGAGCGGTAACCACTTTGTCGAAGTCTGCCTCGATGAACAGGGTTCTGTATGGTTCATGCTGCATTCCGGTTCGCGCGGCGTGGGCAATGCCATCGGCACGCATTTCATCGAACTGGCCAAGCAGGATATGCGCACCCACTTCATCAACCTGCCCGACCAGGATCTGGCTTACCTGGCAGAGGGAACGCAGCATTACGAGGATTACGTGGAAGCGGTAGGCTGGGCGCAGCGTTTTGCGCGCAACAACCGCGAAGTGATGATGCAGAATTTGATCGCCGCCGTACGCACGGTCATCCATAAACCGTTTCAGACGCACGTGGAAGCTGTCAACTGCCACCATAACTATGTGCAGAAGGAGCACCACTTCGGCAAGGATGTGCTGATCACGCGTAAGGGCGCCGTGTCGGCCCGCGCCGGCGAACTGGGGATCATTCCCGGTTCCATGGGCGCGAAGAGTTTTATCGTGCGCGGTAAAGGCAATGCGGAGAGTTTTCATAGCTGCAGCCATGGTGCGGGACGCACGATGAGCCGCACGGAAGCGAAGCGGCGCTTCAACTTGGAGGACCAGATCCGCGCCACGCAAGGCGTGGAATGCCGCAAGGATGAAAACGTGATCGATGAGATTCCGATGGCCTACAAGGATATCGATGCGGTGATGCTGGCGCAGCGCGAGCTGGTCGATGTCGTGCATATCCTGAAGCAGGTCGTCTGCGTCAAAGGTTAACAGAGGGAAAGTAGAAATGATAGAAATAGATGGAGCGCAAGGTGAAGGCGGCGGACAGATTTTGCGCTCGGCGTTGAGCCTGTCCATGATCACGGGGCAAGCATTCCGCTTGACGAATATCCGCGCGGGGCGGGAAAAGCCCGGCCTGCTGCGCCAGCATTTGCTGGCCGTGCAGGCGGCGGCCGCCATTTGCGGGGCGCGCACGACGCCGGTGGCGCTGCGCGCAGCTAGCCTGGAATTCGTGCCTGGCCCCATACGCGGTGGCGACTACCGCTTTGCCATCGGCAGCGCCGGCAGTTGCACCCTGGTGCTGCAAACCTTGCTGCCGGCCCTGCTGCATGCGGATGGGCCGTCCACCGTGCGCATCAGTGGAGGCACGCACAATGCCATGGCGCCGCCCGTGCATTTTCTGCAGCGCGCGTATGGCCGCATCCTGGAACAGATGGGCGCCGAGGTGGATATCGCGCTGCAACGCTACGGCTTTCATCCCGCTGGCGGCGGCGAGGTGATTGCCACCGTGCAACCGTGCCAGCGCTTGCGGCCTATCGCATTGCTGCAGCGCGGTGAACAGAAGGCAGGGTATGCGGAAAGCATGGTGGCGGGCGTGCATGTGAATGTGGCGCAGCGCGAGCTCGAGCGTGTCGCCAACGGCATGGGCTGGAGCGGCAAGCAGCTGCGTATCGTCGGCTTGCCGGCGGAGCAGGGACCGGGCAATGTCTTGTTGCTGACGCTTGAGCACGAGCATGTCACGGAAGTGTTTACTTCTTTCGGCGAAAAGTCCTTGCTGGCCGAGTCCGTGGCCAAGCGTCTGTTGAACGAGGTGCGCGCCTATCTGAAGACGGACGCGGCCGTTGGCGAGCACTTGGCCGATCAGCTCTTGCTGCCCATGGCGCTGGCGGGCGGCGGTACCTTCAGTTGCAGCAAGGTTTCGCAGCATGCATTGACGAATGCGCAGGTGATTGCCCGATTTTTGCCCGTGCATATCACTTTTGAGCAGCAGGAGCGGCACAGCATCTGCACGGTGGCCGCCGCCTGACGCGCGCGGTGACACAACTAGCTGTTGCAGCTGTTCCAAATTGATACATGGGCGGCAGGACGTGGGGCATATATGCATGGCATGGCATTTGCTCTTCTTGGATATTCACTAAAAAACCAAGGAGACCAGCATGACCTATTCCATTCGTACCCTGCTCGGCGTGGCGGCCGCGGGCGCCGTTGCCCTCACTTCCCTGCTGACCTTGCCGCATGCCTATGCGCACGGCAATGTCACGCCGCAAGGCGTCGACACCACGGGCTTGCCCAAGGTGGGCGACAAGTGGCTCGAGCAAAATCCGTATCGGGGCAACAAGCTGGCTTTGACGGTGGGCACCTCGGCCTACAATCAGAATTGCGCCCGCTGCCACGGCATCGAAGCCATCTCGGGCGGCATCGCGCCGGACTTGCGCCAACTCGACCGTGATTGCTTCGGTATCAAGAATGAGACAAAGAAACAGGCTTGCTACAAGGAGACGGATAATTACTACCTGACCACCATCCGTCACGGTAAGGTACGCAATGGCGCCGTGTACATGCCACCGTTCGAGGGTGTATTCAACCAGGAAGCCATGTGGGCCATCAAGACCTATCTGGAAACCCGCCGCGAGTCTAACTGAGCCGATTGATCACCAAGGAGTCCCATGCGTTCATTTCAACTCCGGGGGGCGCGCGCGATGATCTCGCTCGCCTGCCTGGCGCTGTGCGCAGCCGCGCCGGCGCGCGCCGACTGGCAAAAAGTGCAGCAGTCGGGCAGCCTGAAAGTGGCTGTGTACAACGAGTTCGCGCCGTTTTCCGACAAGGGGGCGGGTATCGATATCGACATCGCCGAAGCGCTGGCGAAAAAGCTGGGTTTAAAACTGAGCTTGCTGCCATTTCCCGCGGGCGAAAACCTCAACGACGATTTGCGCAATATGGTGTGGAAGGGCCATTACCTCGGTTATGGTCCCGCCGATGTGATGTTGCATGTACCGGTCGACAAGAAGTTGATGGCGGATAACGACAAGGTTGAGATCTTCGCGCCATACTACGTGGAAACCGTGCGCCTGGCGCGCAGCGCGCAAGCCGTGCCGCAATTCGATGGCGTCGCTTCGCTGGCCGGCAAGCGCATTGGCGTGGAAAAGGTCTCGATCGCGGCCATGCTGATGCTGGGCGAAGACAATGGCAAGTACCGTGACGACGTGCGCATTTTCGACACGGCCGCCGAAGCCTTGCAGCAATTGCAGGCAGGCCAGCTCGACGCCGTGCTGGCCAACCGTTCGGAAATCGAATCGGTGCTGAAAAGTGACCCCGCTTTCCCCTTGAGCGAAGTAGCGTTCGCCCGCTTGCCGCGTGCAGGCTGGGCCGTGGGCCTGGCCGTCAGCAAGCAACAGCTCGACGTGGCCAAATTGCTGCAGGCAGCCATGAACGAGATGGCGGCTAGCGGCGAGTTGAAAACCATCTTTGAGAAATATGGTGTGAAGGAAGCACGGCCCTGAAGCAGCTTGCTCTAGTTTAAAAGCCCGCGCATCGGAAGAGGCGCGGGCTTTTTGATTAGAAGGAATACTGGGCGCTGACACCCAGCAACCAGTTACGGCCCGGCGCCGCTTCATAGTAGCGCTTGTTGCTGTCGCCGACGATGACGGAACCCACGTAGGTCTTGTCGAAAAGATTGTTCAGGCGGGCAAACTCCTTGAAGCGCCAGTTCCCCACGTTTTGCTTGGCATTGAACCGCGCATTGAACACGGTATAGCCGGGCGCCGGCTTTTCGCTGTTGCTGTCTTCCGCGTAGACCTGGTTGCTGGCCACGCTTTCCAGTGCCGCGCCAAAACGGTCCAGCGTGTCTTTCCAGGCCAGTTCCGCAAACAGGTTGGCGCTGGGTACGCCCGGCAAGCGGCTGCCTTCGCGCACGCTGCCAAACGCCTGGTCATACACGGCGTGCAGGCTGGTCAGTGCCACTTTTGTCGTGAAGCCATATGGCAGGTTCGAATCCAGCGACACTTCCATGCCCTGGCGCAAGGTCTTGCTTGCATTGATATAGCTGGTGCGACCGTTACCAGAGTTCTGGCCGTCGACCACCAGTTCATCATTGGTCTTGATCTGGAACACGGCCGCATTCACATGCGTGTTGTTGCTGATCCTGGCCTTGATGCCCGCTTCCAGGTTGGTGCTGGTTGCGGGTTTCAAGTTGAAATTGAATCCGCTGTCTTTACCCGAGTAAAACAGTTCGTTCAGGGTGGGCGCTTCGAAGCCGCGCGCGGCGCTGGCGTACACGTTGACGTTGGGTGTCAGCTTGTAGAGCAGGCCCAGCACCGGTGTCGTGTGGCTGTATTCCAGGCTGCCACTATCGTTGCCATTGCTGAAGAAATGGTCGTTGACCGATATCTTCATCTTGCTGTAGCGCAAACCTACGCTGAGCAGCCACGGCCCGCTTTGCCATTCCGCCTGGATATACGGATCGAGGCTGGAGACGACATCCTGCTCGTTGCGGCGCAGCTTGCCCTTCACGCCAAAGGTATTGCCAATGAAATTTTCATAGCCGGTGCGGTCATCGCTGGAGCGGCCGTAATCGATGCCGATGGTGGTGCTCAACTTGCCACCCGCTAATTGGTTGACATGCAGCCAGTTGGTATCGATGCCGTAGAAGTTGCGCTGGAAATCGATCACGCCACCTGAATTTTTTGGCGATGAGATTTGAGCAGCCTGTGGAATTGACTGATATTGAATTACATCGCGGTTTCCTCCATACACCATCACATGCAGGCGGTCCTCGCCGAATCGCTGTTCATAGGTAGCGCCGATTTGCTGGTGATCAATGCTCTTGCGCGTGTTGTAGCGTTCGGCAAAGCTGCGCTTCGGATTCTGGTCATCTTTGGGGTCGATGTCGCCGGCGCGCGGGTCGCGGGCAAACGTGGCCCAGGTGGCGCCCAGCGGATCTTGCGTGTTGCCTTGATGTAGGCTGTTGGCGACGATGGTCAGCTTGCTGTCCGCGGTGGGCTTGACGGTGATCTTGCCGAACGCCTGTTCACGCGTGGCGGCGCTGTGGTCGCGGAAACCGTCCGTGCGGAAGCGCGAGCCGTCGAGCACGTAGCCGATGCCGCTTGCCTGGCCCTGCGCCGTCAGGTCCACCTTGCTGGTGCCGTAGCTGCCGCCCGTCACGTTCAGCTCCACGGACGGGGGATTTTGCCCATCCTTGGAAAACAGCTGGATCACGCCGCCCGAGTGGTTGCCGTAGATGGCAGAAAACGGTCCGCGCAGCACTTCGATGCGCTCGGCCGTATCGAGGTTGAAGGTGGCGGCCTGGCCCTGACCGTCGGGCATGCTGGCGGGAATGCCGTCGCTGATCAGTTTGACGCCGCGCACGCCGAAGGCCGAGCGTGCGCCGAAGCCGCGCGACGAGATTTGCAAGTCTTGCGCGTAGTTCTGGCGGTTTTGCACGACCAGGCCCGGCACGGCTGCCAGCGCTTCCGACGCGTTGACGCGGATTTGGCCCTCCTGGATGCGGGCGCTGTCGACGACGTCGATCGAGGCCGGCACTTCCTGGCTGGGGTGGGCGATGCGGCTGCCGCTGACGACCACCGTATCCATGACTTGTCCCGCGGCCAGGTCAGCGGACTCTGCGGCAAAGACGTGGGGGGCCAGGGTGGCGCTGCCGGCGACAAACAGGCTGGCGATGGTGTTCAGGCGGAAACGGTGCTGCATGCGGATTCTCCAATGTGAATAAAAGCCTGCTTGATCGCGTGCGCGGTACAGGTCTGCCTAGTCTTATCAAGCAATATGCCTGCCATGTCTCCATTGGTGGGCTGAAATTATACGCGTGTCAGTGGCACGGCGTTTGCATGCAGCAACGGTCAGATGCGCCGATACGGCGCGCTTTTCCAACGTTTTGCCATTGAAAAGGTGATTATGCCCAACTTCTTCTCGCGCTTGCGCCAGGTGTGCTGGTTGCTGCCTGCACTCGCCAGCAGCGCCATCCAGGCCGCTCCGTTTGCCTATGTCCCCAATGAAAAATCGGGCACCTTGAGCGTGATCGACACGGCGACCGACCAGGTGGTGCGCCAGATCGCGGCAGGCAAGCGTCCGCGCGGCATCGCCGCCGACCCCACCGGGCGGCAATTGTTTGTCACGGATGCGGCCAGCAGCGCCTTGCTGCTGATCGATAACGCTGCCGGCACGCCCCTGCGCACGGTGGCGCTGGGCAAGTCGCCTGAAGGCGTCAGCGCTTCCCGGGACGGTCATTTCGTGGCCGTGGCCGTCGAGGAAAATAATAGCGTGGCCTTACTTGATGGCCAGACGGGCGTCTTGCTCGCCGACATCAAGGTGCAGGGACGCAACCCGGAACATGCCGTCTTCAGCCCGGATGGGCGCTGGCTGCTGGTCAGTGCGGAAGAGGCTGAGCAAGTCGATGTCATTGATGTGGCGCAACGCCGCCAAGTGGCTTCCATCGCCGTGGGATTGCGTCCGCGCGGCATCGGTTTCAGTCCGGACTCCGGCCGCGCCTATGTGGCGTGCGAACTGGTCAATGCCGTGTACGTGATCGATATGGCCGCGCGAAAGGCGATTGCCACTATTCCAGCGGGCAAGAATGCCAATGGCATCGTGGTCCATCCCAGCGGCAAGCAGGTGTATGTCTCGAATGGCACGGACGGCACGGTGATGGTGATCGACACGGTCAGCCACCAGGTCACGGCCACCATTGCCGTCGGCAAGCGCCCATGGAATATGGCCATCACGCCCGACGGCGCCAAGCTGTACGTGGCCAATGGCCGCTCGAACAGTGTTTCCGTCATCGACACGGCCAGCGCGCAGAAGGTGGCCGATATTGCCGTAGGTGAATTGCCATGGGGCGTGGTCATTCGCTAGGCAAGCTGGGACAGGTGTTCCAGTCTGGTACACCTGTTCCATTGTGCAGCGGCGAAAGGGCGCAGCAGCAGGGCTGGCCCGCATTGGAACAGGACGCCGCCACCTTGTTCAAAACGCAAACAGGCCCACGCCCTCCTTTCATGCCCCGGGGATGCGCTGAAAAGCGTGCCGGTAGGGACGCCACACCCTTGTAACAAGGGTAAAACCCGCTAAGTTTGTAGTGGGGCAGCGAGCTGGCACGGCATTTGCGGAAGACTGCGTGTACTCACCCCATCTGTACCAGGACGTTTGGTTTTAATTACAGCAATTCCATTCTAATTAACCCGATAGAGGACGACATGAATCTCGCAGACATCAGCAAACTGGGCGTAGCCAATCCCTTCAAACAACGCTATGACAATTACATCGGTGGCAAATTCGTTGCACCAGTAAAAGGTGAATACTTTCCTAACATCACGCCCATCACGGGCTTGCCGTTTTGCGAAATCGCCCGTTCCACGGCGGAAGACGTCGAGCTGGCGCTGGATGCTGCGCATGCCGCCAAGGATGCTTGGGGCAAGACTTCGCCTGCCGAGCGCGCCAACATCCTGAATCGCATCGCCGACCGCATCGAACAAAACCTGAGCCTGATCGCCACGGCGGAAACCATCGACAACGGCAAGCCGATCCGCGAAACGATGAATGCCGACATTCCGCTGGCCATCGACCATTTCCGTTACTTCGCCGGTTGCATCCGCGCCCAGGAAGGTTCCGTCGCGCAAATCGATGCGGAAACCTATGCCTATCACTACCATGAGCCGCTGGGTGTCGTGGGCCAGATCATTCCATGGAATTTCCCGATTCTGATGGCCGTGTGGAAACTGGCGCCAGCCCTGGCCGCCGGCAATTGCGTGGTGCTCAAACCGGCCGAACAGACGCCGGCGTCCATCATGGTGTTGATCGAGCTGATCGGCGACTTGCTGCCACCGGGCGTGTTGAACATCATCAACGGTTTCGGTCTGGAAGCGGGCAAGCCGTTGGCGTCGAGCAAGCGCATCGCCAAGATCGCCTTCACGGGTGAAACGGGCACGGGCCGTTTGATCATGGGCTATGCGGCGCAAAACCTGATTCCCGTCACCCTGGAGCTGGGTGGCAAGTCGCCGAACATCTTCTTTGAAGACGTGATGGATGCGGACGATGATTATTTCGACAAGTGCCTGGAAGGCTTCACCATGTTTGCGCTGAATCAAGGCGAGGTGTGCACTTGCCCATCGCGCGTGCTGATCCAGGAATCGATCTACGAAAAATTCATCGAACGGGCTTTGAAGCGCGTGGCCG
Source organism: Janthinobacterium salmonicoloratum (assembly GCF_051380845.1). NCBI lineage: Bacteria > Pseudomonadati > Pseudomonadota > Betaproteobacteria > Burkholderiales > Oxalobacteraceae > Janthinobacterium > Janthinobacterium salmonicoloratum. The sequence continues at coordinate 12,198 of NZ_JBNYXV010000012.1, forward strand.
CCATCAAGCAGGGCAACCCGCTCGACTCTTCCACCATGATCGGCGCCCAGGCGTCGCAGGAGCAGCTGGAGAAAATCCTGTCCTACCTCGACATCGGTCGCCAGGAAGGCGCCGAAGTGCTGGCCGGCGGCGAGCGCAACACGCAGGCGGGCGACCTGGAGGGCGGCTATTACGTGCGTCCGACCGTGTTCAAGGGCAATAACAAGATGCGCATCTTCCAGGAAGAGATATTCGGGCCCGTCGTGTCCGTGACCACCTTCAAGGATGAGGCCGAAGCGCTGGCGATTGCCAACGATACCTTGTACGGCCTGGGTGCCGGCTTGTGGACGCGCGACGGTTCGCGCGCCTTCCGCATGGGACGCGCCATCCAGGCGGGCCGCGTGTGGACCAATTGCTACCACCTGTATCCCGCCCACGCCGCGTTCGGTGGCTACAAGCAATCGGGTATCGGCCGTGAAAACCACAAGATGATGCTCGATCACTACCAGCAAACGAAGAACTTGCTGGTGAGCTATAGCCCGAAAGCGCTGGGCTTCTTCTAAACCGGCACACGCGCCGCGCCTGTCAAGCCAGGTGCGGCGCGCAGAAAGGGATGCCATGAGTGCAGCAATTGCCCGGGTGGTCGCCACCGAAGCGGCGCTGGAAATGATGGACAAGTTGCGCCAGCGTCACGGCCCGCTGATGTTTTTCCAGTCGGGCGGCTGCTGTGATGGCAGTGCGCCCATGTGTTACGCGCTGGGCGAGTTCGATGTCAGCGATACCGACATCTATCTCGGCAATTTGAATGGCACACCGTTTTACATGGGACTCGAGCAATTCGAGTACTGGGAGCATACCCAGTTGATTATCGATGTGGTCGATGGCAATGGCGGCATGTTTTCACTCGACAACGGCACGGGCAAGCGCTTCCTGACGCGCTCGCGCCTGTTCACCGATGAAGAATGCGCGCTGTTGCATGCCCAGCCGCATGAGCACCGCAAGACCTGATACACACACATACTAATAAAACAGAGGGAGATGATTGTGCAGAAAAAAATCATGGGGATCGTCGTCGGTTTGAGTGTCGCCTCGTTGGTCCAGGCGGCCGACGTGGGCAATGTCACGAATGCCATGCTCGACAACACGGCGAAGAATCCATCCAGCGTCTTGTCGTTCGGCATGGGCACGCAGGGCCAGCGCTATTCGCCGCTGACGCAGATCAATGACAAGACCGTGGCCAAACTGGTGCCGGCCTGGTCGTTCTCGTTTGGCGGCGAAAAACAGCGGGGTCAGGAATCGCAGCCGCTGATTCACAACGGCAAGATGTTCGTCACGGCATCGTATTCGCGCATCTTTGCCGTCGACTTGAAAACGGGCGCGAAGCTGTGGAAGTATGAGCATCGTTTGCCAGACGGCATCATGCCGTGCTGCGACGTGGTCAACCGTGGCGCCGCCCTGTACGGCAATCTGGTCATCTTCGGCACGCTCGACGCTTACCTGGTGGCGCTGGATCAAAACACGGGCAAGATTGTCTGGAAGGAAAAGGTCGACGATTATGCGGCCGGTTACTCGATGACGGCCGCGCCGCTGATCGCCGAAGGCTTGCTGCTGACGGGCGTGTCGGGCGGCGAATTCGGTATCGTGGGCCGTGTCGAGGCGCGCAACCCGATGACGGGTGAGCTGGTATGGAGCCGTCCGACGGTGGAGGGTCATATGGGCCACCGCTACGACAAGGATGGCAAGGCGACCGACAACGGTGTGTCTGGCACCGTGAACAAAACCTGGCCGGGCGACCTGTGGAAAACGGGCGGCGCCTCGACATGGATGGGCGGCACCTACGATCCGCAAACCAAGCTGGCGTACTTTGGCACCGGCAATCCGGCGCCGTGGAACAGCCACTTGCGTCCCGGTGACAATCTGTACTCGTCGTCCACTGTGGCGCTCGACGTGAGAACGGGGCAGATCAAATGGGCGTATCAAAACACGCCGAACGATGCCTGGGATTTCGATGGCGCCAACGAATTCGTCACCTTCGACATGGATGGCAAGCGCTACGGAGGCAAGGCCGACCGCAACGGTTTTTTCTATGTCATCGATGCGGCCAACGGCAAGCTGCAGAACGCCTTTCCGTTTGTGAAGAAAATCACCTGGGCCAGCAGCATCGACCTGAAGACGGGCCGGCCGAACTACATCGCGGCTGGTCGCCCAGGCGACCCGACCAAGGGAGAAGAGGGCAAGAAGGGCACGACGGTGTTTGCCGCGCCCGCTTTCCTCGGCGCAAAAAACCAGATGCCGATGGCGTACTCGCCGCAAACCAAGCTGTTCTATGTGCCGGCGAATGAATGGGGCATGGATATCTGGAACGAGCCGATCAGCTACAAGAAAGGCGGCGCTTTCCTCGGTGCCGGTTTCACCATCAGGCCTTTGTTTGACGACTACATCGGCGCCATGCGCGCCATCGATCCGAAGACGGGCAAGATCGTCTGGGAAATCAAGAACAATGCGCCGCTGTGGGGCGGCGTGATGAGCACGGCCGGCAACCTGGTGTTCTACGGCACGCCGGAAGGCTTCCTGAAGGCCGTCGACGCGAAGACGGGCAAGGAGCTGTGGAAATTCCAGACGGGCTCCGGCGTCGTGGCGCCGCCCGTCACCTGGCAAGATGGCGACACGCAATATGTGGCCGTCGTTTCCGGCTGGGGTGGCGCGGTGCCACTGTGGGGCGGCGAAGTGGCGAAGAAGGTCAACTTTCTGGAACAGGGCGGTTCCGTGTGGGTCTTCAAGCTGGCATCGAAGTAAGGGGGTGAAGCATCCGGGCCACTCGGATGGGTGTCTCCCTGTCCGCCGGGTGTTTTCTTTTTGCTGACGGCCCAGGCCGTCAGTTTTTTGTTTACCTGTAGGCCCGGCTGCAAACTTGCGGTCAAAAAATGAACACTATCAGTGGCGATTGATCCGCTGTTGCACACGTTAAATACGCTTTTTCTCTTTCCCCCTCTGAGCCGTGCTGGGCACGCTTATTGCCAAAGCTTGAGGTACATCAATCACTGGTGTGCACACTAAAAACAGAGAAGAAAGAGGAGAAGCAATGAACACATTGATCAAGCTGGGGAGCCTGGGTGTCATGACATTCGCAGCGATGGGGCAGGCGCAAGCTGTCGATATCAAGGCTGGCGACTGGACCGTGTCGGTGGGCGGCATCGTCAACGCCTATTACACGCAAGTGTCGTGTTCGGGCGATGCTGTGAGCGGACTGGCGCTGGGTGGCCAGGCGCTCGGTTGTGGCGGCGAAAAGGATCGCACCACCATCGGCAACGGCTTGCTGCCGAATGGCTTGATCACTTCCGCCTCGTCGCGCCTGGGCGAGTACGACGTGAAAGCCTTGATCGGCATCTACAACTCGACGGCGACCGACAGCGCCATCAGCCAGAACAGCGTGGTCGATGTGCGCCAGGCCTTCTTTACCTTTGGCAATGAGCAGATGGGTACCTTCAAGCTGGGCCGCGACTACGGCATCTTCGGTGCGAACGCGATTTTGTCCGACATGACCTTATTGGGCTCGGGCGCACCGGTGCAGGCGACGCAGCGCGGCCGGGTGACCCTGGGCCATATCGGCGCCGGCTATACCTATCTGGGCAACTATGGCCAGATCATGTACAGCTCGCCGAAGTCGGGCGGCGTTGGCATCGACGTGGCGCTGGTCAGCCCCGTTTCCGATACGCCCATCGTGGCAGGCTCGACCTATTCTTCGAAGTCGAGTCCGCAAGTGCAGGCGCAAGTAACGTATGCGCAGGAAGGCTTGAAAGCCTGGCTCGGCGTGAAGTCGCAAAAATTCACGTCGAAAACGCCCGGCGTCGATGACCTGACCATGCGCGGCGTGGAAGTGGGCGGCTCGTACCAGATGGGTCCGGCTGGCGTGCTGGTCAACTTCCAGGGCGGCAAGGGGCTGGGCATCTTGTCCGATGCGGACCAGGGCGATACCAAGTCGAAGAACTGGCTGCTGCAAGGCACATATAAAACGACGGACAAGCTGAAACTGGGCTTGTCCTACGGCATTAGCAAGAACGACGACAACACGGCCGGCACGGGCGGCTTGAAGTCGAACGCCAACCTGACCCTGGGTGCGTATTACTCGCTCAACAGTGCGATCACCCTGGTCGGCGAGCTGGGCCAGACGCGCTCGAAAGGCTTTGCCGGTGGCGAAGCGAAGATGAATGGCGTGTCCCTGGGCGGCATTATTTTCTTCTAACTCATCAACGCGGCGCCTTGCGACAGGGCGCTGCACGGAGCGTGGTGCATGCGGATAATGCGGTTGTTCATCGGATGCTGGCTATTCCTGTTCATTCTGGGACAGGCGTGGGCGGGCGTGCTCGACAAGGCCGAGCTGGCGCGGCGCTTTCCTGCTCCCCTTGTCGTCGGCGACAAGGAAGCCGACTTGCCCGTCTGGCCCTTGTTCAAGCAAAACGCCACGGCCACCGAACTGGTCGGCTACGTTTTTGAATCGGTGGACCTGGCGCCCATTCCCGGCTTTTCCGGCGTGCCCGTCAATCTGCTGATCGCCATCGATCCGCAAGGCAGTTTTCTCGATGTCGCCGTGCTGTCGCAGCACGAACCTGTATTTCTCGACGGCCTGGGCGAAGCGCCCCTGTTTCAGTTCGTCAAACAGTACCAGGGGCTGTCGCTGAAACAGAATATCGCCATCGATGCCAAGAAGAAACGCGCGCCAGATGCGACCCACGCCGATATCGATGGCGTGTCGAAGGCCACGGCCTCCGTGCGTATCATCAACCAGAGCGTGCTGGCCTCGGCCTTGAAAGTGTCGCGCAAAAAACTCGGCTTTGCGCGAGGCCGCGACCCTGACCAGATTGCCCGCATCCGCATGGAGGTATTCGAGAAACTCAGCGTGGCGCAGATGCTCGGGCAGGGCTTGATCCAGCATGTGCGCCTGAGCAACAAGGATGTGGAGAGCCTGTTTGCCGGCAGTCCCGGCGCGGGACTCGATGTGGAAGCCACGCGCGCGCCAGATGACGTGTTCATCGACCTGTATCTGGCCTATGTGTCCGTGCCCAGCGTGGGACGCAACCTGTTGACGGAACGCAGCTGGAACAAGCTGCGCAACCGGCTTGACGAGGGCGACCACGCCATCCTCGTCATGTCGCGCGGGCGCTACAGCGTGCTGGGCGACGATTTCGTGCGCGGCACGGTCACCGACAGGCTGTTGCTGAAGCAGGATGGCTTGCCCATCGACATGCGCGACCTGGACCTGGAATTGAGCCTGTCCGATACGGTTTCACTGCCAACGGAAAATATCGCCGTGTTGCGCGTCATCAGCCAGGCGGGCCTCGATGCGGCCACCCCGCTGGCGTTTTCTCTTCCCATTACACGCAGCAAGGGCATCGTGTATCCGGAACGCATCGCGCGCAATGTCGATTTCAGCTACCGTTTGCCGGCCGAGTTTTATACGGCGCCGCAAGGCGACGATGCCACGTGGCGCGGCACGTGGGATAACCGCAAGGCTGAGTTGCTGTGCTTGGTCGCCGGGCTGGCGCTGCTGTCCGGCGCATTGGCGTGGCAGAAACGCCTGGTACGCGATGGCCGGCAATTTGCCTGGTTCCGTCGCCTGTTCCTGTTGTTTACGATAGGTTTCATCGGCTATTACGCGCAGGGGCAGTTATCGATCGTCAATATCACGGGCGCACTCCAGGCGCTGCTGGCGGGGCGCAGCCTGGGCTTCTTCCTGTTCGACCCGATGACGGTGATCCTGTGGGCTTTCGTGTTGCTCAGCCTGCTGGTCTGGGGGCGCGGCACGTTCTGCGGCTGGCTGTGTCCATTCGGTGCCCTGCAGGAATTCACGGGCAAGCTGGGCCAGTGGCTGCGCTTGCCGCAGTGGAAGATCAGGCCACGCCTCGACGGGCGCTTGAAATGGATCAAGTATGGTTTGCTGGTGGCCATTCTCGGCAGCAGCGTGTTTTCCAGCCAGATCACGGACAAGCTGGTCGAGCTGGAACCGTTCAAGACGGCTATCACCTTGACCTTCGTGCGCGCCTGGCCCTTCGTCGCGTATGCCGTGGGCTTGCTGCTGCTCAGCAGTGTTTCCTATAAATTCTTTTGCCGCTACCTGTGTCCGTTTGGTGCGGCGCTGGCGCTGCTGGGACGGTTTCGCCTGTTCAACTGGATTCCGCGCCGCAAGGAATGCGGCACGCCATGTCAGACTTGCCGCCACCGATGCGAGCATCATGCCATCGCGCCGAGCGGGAAAGTTGATTATGGCGAGTGTTTCCAGTGCATGGATTGCGTGGTGATTTACGCCAGCGATGAAAAATGCGCGCCCTTGATGTTGGAAATCAAGCGTGCCCGCACCATTCCCATAGTCCGGGCCACGGCAGAGGAGAGCAGCAATGCAGCGTAGAACGTTTATTTCGGCAGCCATCGGCAGCGTGGCCGGCATGGCAGGTTTGTCTTTGCCAGGCAGCATGGCGCGCGGCACGGCCACGGGCTCCGGCGTGCGGCCGTATCAAGGCGCCGCGCTGGCGTTTGGCACGACGATCGCCGTCACCGTATTGCACCACGATCAGCGCCAGGCCGAGCTGGCTATCGAAGATGCCTTGCATGCAGCCACGAATATCGACCGCCTGATGAGTATTTACAGTCCCGCCAGCCAAGTCTTTCAGCTCAATCGTGACGGCCGATTGGCCCGGCCGGATGCCCATTTGCTGGCCGTGCTGGCGCAGGCACAAGCCTTGTCGCAATGGAGCGATGGGGCGTTTGATATTACCGTGCAACCGTTGTGGCAGCTGTTTCGCGCGGCGGCAGACCAGGCAAGCTTGCCGACAGACACATTGCGCCGCGCGGCGCAGGCGCGGGTAGACTGGCGGCAACTGGCGTGGGATAGCCGGGACGTGCGTTTTCTCCGGCCCGGCATGGCGCTGACCTTGAATGGCCTGGCGCAAGGCTATGCGGCGGACATGGCGCTGGCAGCCGTGCAGGTACGCGGCATACGGCATGCGCTGCTCGGCACGGGCGAATTTGTTGCGCGGGGACAGCGTTCCGTGCGCCGCCCGTGGACCTTGGGCATCCAGGACCCGCGCGACGGCGAAATCCTGGCCGCCACCTTGAAAGTGGAAGGGCGCAGCGTGGCCACGTCGGGCGATTACGAATGCACGTTCACGCCCGACTTCGTGCATCACCACATCTTCGACCCCTCGAAGGGCGATTCGCCGGGCGAACTGGCCAGCGTCACCGTGCTGGCGCCCACGGGCTTGCTGGCCGATGGCTTGTCGACAACCTTCATGGTGACGGGAGCTGCGCGTGCGCATGCCATGGCCGCGCGGATGGAGGGCGTCGACCTGATGACCATCGACAAGCAGGGGCGGCGTGAGATGTCGCCCGGCTTTTCCCGTCTGCTCTAGGCTATTTCAGATGCGGCACCTTGCGATAGATCGTGTTGCGCGACACGCCCAGGGCCCGCGCCGTGGCCGAAACGTTGCCGCCGTGGGCATCAAGCGATTTGAGGATCGCGCTTTGTTCCATTTCTTCCAGGTTGGCGCCGGCCGCGATCATGCGGTCCGTGCTGGCGCTGGTGGCATGGGCTTGCGTCATCTCTATATCGTCGAGGAAATCATCGGGCATGTGGCGCAAACAGATTTCATGCTCGTCACCTGCCATGACGATGGCCGTGCGCAACAGATTGGTCAACTGACGGAAATTGCCTGGCCACTTATGCTGGTGGAACATGCGCAGGATGTCCGGTGCCACCGTATAGCGCGTGTCGGGCGCTTCCGTAGCGAGGATTTTTTTGACGACCGTGTCCAGGTCCGTGCGCTCGCGCAGCGGCGGCAGTTTCACTACCAGGCCATTCAGGCGGTAATACAAGTCTTCGCGGAATAGCCCTTTGGCCATGCGTTCGCGCAAGTTGTGATTCGTGGCGCAAATGAGTTCCACATTCACGGTGATCGATTTGCTGCTACCCAGCGGTGTGACCATGCGTTCCTGCAGCACGCGCAACAGGCGTGCCTGCAAGCCAAAGGGCATGTCGCCGATTTCATCAAGGAACAGGGTGCCGCCATTGGCTTGCAGGATCTTGCCTATCGCCCCTTTTTTGCGCGCGCCCGTGAACGCCCCGTCTTCATAGCCGAACAGTTCAGACTCGATCAGGGTTTCCGGGATCGAGGCGCAATTGACGGCGATAAACGGCCCCATGGCGCGCGGTGAATCGTTATGGATGGCTTGCGCCAGCAATTCCTTGCCGGTCCCCGTTTCGCCCATGACGAGGATGGGGATGTCGCGTCCCAATACCTTGTTGACCTTTTCGATCACCAGTTCCAGTTGTGGATCGCCTGTGCGCAGATAGCGCAGACCGGACAGGCGGCGCGCCGCATTGGCCGCATGGCTGGCCGACGCGGGAACCTGGGCCGGCACGGCGTTGATATCGCTATGGTCGGTGCTGGCAGTAAAGCCGTGCTGGAATACGCTATTGGACAGGCGCAACTGCGCGCGCCCATACACGCGCACGCCGCTATGCATGCACAGGTTCAGCAGACCGGGTGCGGCCGTGCGGTAATGATCGTACAGGGCGGAAACGGGCAAGCCGAACAGGGAACTGAAGGTATGTGATTGCAGCGCAGCAAATGACAGGCCCAGCTGGAACAAACCATTTTTGTTGGCGGATAAAAACCGTCCACCCGGTGTGAACGAGGCAATGCCTTCCATCAAGGTGCCGATGAATTCGGGGCGCGCGTGGAAGTGCACGGTGATGGCGTCTTCGAAGGTGGCGGAAAACAACTGATTTTCGATCATCAGCGCCGACATGCGCACCAGGGCCATCGTATGTTTGTGGAAACTGCGCTGGTCGCTCGAAACGTCCAGCACGCCGATGACATTGCCGCGGTGGTCGGTGATCGGTGCCGCGGAGCACGTCAGGAAATGATTGGCGGCCAGGTAATGCTGGTCCGCATGGACCAAAGTTGCTACTTTTTCCGTGATGGCCGTACCGATGGCATTCGTGCCGCGGCTCTGTTCTGACCATGCCACACCCGGCTGCAGGGCGACGCGGTTGGCTTTCTCCAGAAAGTCATCGTCGCCCAGCGAATGCACGATGACGCCGTTGGCATCCGTCAAGATCACCATATTGTGCGTATTGACGATTTGCTGGTACAGGGTTTCCATCGCCGGCAGCGCGTGCGCGTGCAGCATGCGGTTTTGCTCGATCAGCAAGGACAGATCGGATTTGCCGGCCGGCGTAAATTCGGGCGTGGCGGTGGGCGACAGGCCAAAGGCGACTGAGCGCTGATGGGACGTTTCGATGATGACGGGGACGTTGTCTTGTCCTGCCGGCAAAATGTTCGCGTCCGCGATAGACGAAAACGGTGCGCTACGGTAAGTAGCTGACGGTTGATACATGATCTCGTTGCCTCCGTTGGGCCCTGTACTGCGGCGCTCTTTTGAATATCGAGAGTGTTCCATAATGTAGCACCTGTCACAGATGGGAGCAAAGCAAAGCGAACCTGACTATCCCCAGTGTTGCTGCCAGGCCCAGAGTTGCTCTCATCAGTGGACAATGCATATGGCTGTATAAGCAAGTGCGGTGCCAGGGCCGTTTCGCCGGCGGAAAAATAGCCCTTGCGAGGTCTGCGTGCCTTGGCTATAATTCGTCCCCTCGCTGAACGAGGCATGCAAATGCCGAGTAAAGCAGGGTGAAAAAGAAGGTTGACGAAATGCTGCAAACGCTTCATACTCTTCCTTCTTCGCAGCTGACAAACACAACGCTTTGTCGATAGCGCGAAAGCAGTAC
>NZ_JBNYXV010000013.1:0-9858 GCF_051380845.1 Janthinobacterium salmonicoloratum
AATACCCACGTCAATGCGGGCGACAAGCTGGTCATCACAAGCGGTGGCGACACCAACATCAAGGGCGCCGTAGCCAGCGCCAACCAGGTAATTGCCGATATCAAGGGCAACCTGAACCTGGAAAGCCTGCAGGACACGGCCAAGTTCGACAGCAAGAGCCAGAGCATCTCCGTCAGCGGCACGGTCGGCTTTGGCGCCAGCGTCAGCGGCAGCTATAGCCAGAGCAATATGCACAACGACTATGCCAGCGTGCAGGAGCAGAGCGGCATCAAGGCGGGTGACGGCGGCTTCCAGATCAAGGTGGGCGGTAATACGGACTTGAAGGGCGCCGTCATCAGCGCCACGGAGGCGGGCAAGCTTGACAGCAGTCTGATTACGTCGACTTTGACGCATAGTGATATTGCCAATCATGCGATTTCTAAAGGTAGTAGCGTAGGCGTGTCGGGAGGAATGTCGTTCGCAGGCACGGGGCCTAAGAACGATAACCTCACCAACGTCGGCGGCGAGAAGGATGCCAAAACCGCAGGCTTGCCTATTATCGTGGGGACTAGCGAAAATGCCAGCAGCACCACGCGTAGCGGCATCAGCGGCGGCACACTCGTCATCACAGATGACGCGGCCCAGCGCGCGGCGACGGGCAAGGGAGCGGATGAAGCCATCGCCGGAATCAACCGCGACGTAACAACTGGAGTGGATTCCAGCGGGAAGATTGGCAATAATTTTGACAAGGCAGCGCTGCAGGCGACGATGGAGGTGGCCAAGGAGTTCGTCAAGGCGGCGGCACCATTGGCGGCCGGCGTCGTAGGAAGCATAGGAAAATCCAAACAGGACGCTGCCGACGTGGCGAGTTCAATGTATGAGGAAAGCGCTAAGGCCGCACGGAGTAGTGGCGATGCGGAGAAGGCCAGTTACTACGATGCATTGGCTAAACAAGCTAAAGACACCGCTGAATCATGGGGGGACAACGGCTTTAACCGCATTGCTTTGCATGCCGCCGCGCAAGGGCTTATCGGTGGACTCTCAAGCGGGGCAGGCGGCGCATTGAGTGGCGTGGGTGGCGTTGTCGGGGGGAACTGGGGCCAACAACTGGGCCACAGTCTCGGTGAAGCGGAAGCGAATAAGCAGGATTTGAAGGGGGAAGAACGTAAAGAGTTCATCAATACCTATCAGCAAACGTTGGCAAGTATTGGCGGCGCACTCGGGGGAGTTGTGGCCTCTGGTGCGTCAGGACAAGGCGGGAGCGATCTGCTGTCAGGTATGGCCCAAGGTGGCATTACGGCTACAACGGTTGATGTCTACAACAGGCAACTGCATGATAATGAGAAGGCACGGATCAAGCAGTTGGCTGGTAATGATGCTGCAAAAGAAGCAAGGTTGACTGCGGCAGCTTGTGCGGCGGTAAAATGTTATGCGGAATATCCGGTAGATAGCGATATCTATAAAAAACTGAAGCAGCTGGCCGACATCGGTGACAGTCCCTCGCTCAGTAGTGAGCGTCAATTGTTGGCGAAACAGACCGGGCAATTTCAGTATACGACTGATGGATTCCTTAGCAATAAAAATTCTGATGCTGTAAAACAGATTAATAATACCTATCAGATTAGTACGCGTACTTTTGGTGCGGGGCAGATGGTGCTGGGCGGGATCGGCGTCGCAGGAAGCGTTGTTACGGCCCCAGCATCCTGTGTGACTGGTGTAGGCTGCGCGGCCAATTGGTTCGTGGGTACAGTAAGTCTCGACGCGGCCTATGCGGGGTCGAAACAGCTTATTTCTGGCAAGTCGGAAAGTACCTTCATGAACCAAGGTTTGCAGGGGCTGGGAATGTCTCCGCAGGCCGCAAATCTCGTTGAAATGGCATTGGGAGTGGGGTCTGCCGCTACGGCATTAAAGGTTGCTAACCGTTCAATTGATCAGGCGATTGCATTAAGGAAACTAACTGCTGAAAGTGGTAATTCTGGGAATTTTAAAAATCTCAATGAATTAAGTGGAGGTGGACCGCTAGAGCGAACGATTACTGTTTCCGGAAAATCTCCAAATGTTGTAAGCTCTCAGTCCTCGCAGCCTTTGTTGCTTGAGTACACGCCAACCACGAAGACGTTGTCGGAAATAAGAAATATGCGGGGCCCTGATCGTTGGAAAAGTGCTGAAGATTATATTCAGGAATTAACGGGCTCTTCAGGCCAACAGCACTTCCAAGTTCCTGCGACAACGGTAAATGGGCAAACTATCACGGGCTCCGGTGGTCGTTTTGTTGATGCTCCGGTGCCAACATCAGCAGGTGGAATACAAGCGAACGAAGTTAAGATGTATCAATCATGGCGTACAGTAAATGGGGAAGCAACGCAACAAACAGTACCTTTGAGTGATAATATCCAGCAGCAGATATTGAAGGACGTTTGGCTTCGTGCTAATACGCAAGGTTATGAGCCACGTTGGATATTTCTTGATGCAGGCCCATCGTTAGAGCTCAGTAAAGAGTTGGCAAAACAAAAAATTATTCAAGTAATTCATCATTAAGGATTAAAAATGTTGCCAGAACATGCTATTCAGTTGGAACAGAGAAAGAAGGGTTTTGAGGATTTTTTCAATGAGCTCATGCCCGCTCTGGTTGATTTTATTGAGAAAATTGGAATTAATCCCGCGCATCAAGTGTTAAACCAAGCAGAGAAATATGTTCCGTTTGTTGAGGCATCCTTGCGAGATATAGTTGTGGCTGATAAGGGTGATCGCGTCTGGCTTTTAACGCGAGTAGGTTATTTTATTGGTGAATATTTTTCACAGAAATATGGGGGATGTTGGTATGTGAACGATATATGTGACTCGCGGTATTTTGCGCGTTATGTTGTCGGGAAGTTTTCAAAGACCAATAATATGGCGACGATGATCGATCCATTTGAAATTGCACAGGTATATGTGGATACTCCAGTGCCGAGAGAAATGACTGTACTTCTTGCTGAGGTAGATGCCCAAATAGGAAAATGAATTAGCTGTCATTGGGCTGAGATCAGGGGGGCGGGGTCAGGTCCGGCATTCGGGGGGGGGGGGCGTTCGGGGGGCCGGGGTCACCGGGCCGGGGTCAGGTCCGGCATTCGTACACGATCTCCAAGGGGCCGGGGTCAGGTCCGGTATTCGTACACGATCTCAGCCTTGGTCGTCTCGATCTGTAGCAAGTTGTGCTTTACCAAATGCTGATACGGCTCGACTGACTATTTTGCTCGATACGTGAAAAGCGGCGGCGATGTGGGACATGGCAAAGGCGGTTTACAGATAAGCGCGTGCCATCGCCTCGTCTCTGTCGCTATAGCGCGCCCGAAACTGCTCTAATGACAGCGTGACAGCGCGGCGCTGCGACCTTGGCGTATCTCTGGGCGTCTCGGTGCGCTGCGATTGCTGATGTGCTGAAATGAAGGCGTCATCGCCCAGAAGAATCTGGTGGCAGGTGCGAGCGAGGGGAGCCGGGGTCAGGTCCGGCATTCGTACACGATCTCAGCCTTGGTCGTCTCGATCTGCAGCAAGTTGCGCTTTACTAAGTACCGACACGGCTCGACTGACTGTTTTGCTCGATACGTGAAAAGCGGCGGCAGTGTGGAGCATGGTATAGGCCGTAGTAAGTGGTTGGGCCATATGTTTGTGAGATTGATTGTTGTCGCTAGTGAAGTACTGATCCCGTGTGGGTATTTCTGAGGGTATCGGCAACTGAATAACGTGGAAAACACTGAAAAATCAAAGGCATCGCAGTCTCATTGACAATCGAGTGGGAGTGAGTTTCCTGTGGAAACCTTGCATCTCGGAATGACTTAGTAAGCCAAAGCCCTGTTTTTACAGGGCTTTTTTTATGCCATCGATACCGTCTCCCATTGCCTGCTCTGCTGCCTCAAGGCTGGGTGCCTGTTTACTAGTGGTAATTCGATAGTTAAAAGGTAGTTACCAAAGTAGTAAACTTCTCAAGAAATAAATATAGTTGCCATATGGAAATGGTTATTTTATAATTTCCTTACATAAATAATTATTTAAGGCAACATATGCACCTGCGCTTGACGCCATGGTGCGGTGTATTTTTGTTTAGCGGCACCTTGTGTGCCGCCGTGTCCGCGCAGACCCGTCCTGAAATCGCGCCGCCCCTTCAGAATCCGCCTGGCACCAGCCAGCGCGACGATGCCAGCCAAGAATTCATTCGCCAGCAAGAACGAGAGCGCGTCCTGCGCCAGCAGCAGGAGCGCAAGCCCGAGCTGTTCCGCACGGCCAGCCATACGGCTGGCTTCAGCCTGAACGCCAGTTACTGAGATACCGCCAGCCGTTCTCCTCCCTCTCTATCGCATCATTTAATTGTCATTAGGACATTTCATGAACAAGAACCTGTACCGCATCATTTTCAACAAACGCCGTGGCCAACTGATGGTGGTGGCTGAAAACGCTTCTTCGCAGGGCAAGGCGGCCAAGGGAGAGGGCGGCCTGGACAGCGGCGTCTTTGGCGGTGATGGCGGTGGCGGGATCAATGGCAAGTTGCAGCCGCTGGCCTTGGCGATATTTGGCGCGCTGGGCATGGTGACCTTTGTCGCCGGTCCTGCTATGGGGCAGATCGTGGCCGACCCGAACGCGCCGGGCCGCCAGCGTCCGACCGTGGTGCAAAGCGCCAACGGCGTGACGCAGGTGAATATCCAGACGCCGAGCGCGGCAGGCGTGTCGCGCAATACCTACAGCCAGTTCGACGTGACGGCGAATGGCGCCATCCTGAACAATAGCCGCGGCAATGTGCAGACACAGACGGGCGGCTGGGTGCAGGGCAACCCATGGCTGGCGGGCGGCAGCGCACGCGTGATCCTCAACGAAGTCAATTCGGCCAATCCGAGCCAGTTGCGCGGCTATGTTGAGGTAGCGGGCCAGCGGGCCGAAGTCGTCATTGCCAACCCGGCCGGCGTGGCCATCGATGGCGGCGGGTTCATCAATGCCAGCCGGGTCACGCTGACGACGGGAACACCGATCCTCAACGGCGGCAACCTGGACGGCTACATGGTGCAGCGCGGCGTGGTCAGCATCAACGGACGCGGCCTGGACACGTCGCTGAGCGACTATACGGCGATTCTGGCGCGCGCCGCGCAAATCAATGGCGGCATCTGGGCGCAGGAATTGAAAGTCGTCACGGGACCTAACCAGATCGATGCGGCGCATGGCGTGGCGGGCGCTGCGTCTGGCGTGGGGCCGGCCCCAGCCTACGCGCTGGACGTGGCGCAACTGGGCGGCATGTATGCCGGCAAGATCACCCTGATCGGCACGGAAGCGGGCCTGGGCGTGCGCAATGCGGGCGTCTTGGCGGCCACGGCGGGCAACCTGGTGCTGCAATCGAATGGCTGGCTGAGCAACAACGGCAATATCCAGTCGGCAGGTAGCGGCAGCCAGACGAGCATTGCCGTCACGGGCGACGTGGCCAACAGCGGCACCGTGTACGCGGGCGGCGACAGCCAGGTGCAGGCGCAGGGCAATATTGCCAACAGCGGCGTGATTGCGGCGCAGGGTAATGTCAAGGTGCAAGCCACGGGCGCGGCGGCGCGCATCGATGCCACGGCTGGCTCGGTGCTGGCGGCGGGCTTGAATCTGGACAATACATTGACGACTAGCGGCAAGCTGAACGTTTCTGCTGGCGACACCATTGCCGTACATGGCACGGCGGTGGCCGGCGGTGATGGCAGCCTGACGGCGCGCCGGCTGGAACTGGCCGACGCACAGGTGTCGGGCGCGAACGTCAGCCTGGGCGCCAGTGCCGGCGACCTCGACGCCCGCCGGGCGCAGGTCAGTGCGCGCGAACGCCTGCAGCTGGACGCGGCGCAGACCGTGCGCAGCGATGGTGGACAACTGACGGGCCAGCAACTGGGGGTGCAGGCGCACGACTTGTCGAACGTGGGCGGCCAGATCATGCAACTGGGCGCCGGCGACCTGGCGATTCAATTGCCGGGAGCGCTGGACAATACGCGCGGCGTCATCGCCACGAATAGCCAGGCCTTGCGCCTGCAGGCGGGCAGCCTGAGTAACCAGGACGGGCAAATCCAGCATGCGGGCACGGGCGCGCTGGAGATTGGCGCAACGCAGATCAACTTGCAGCGCGGCAGTATCCTCAGCAATGGCGCCATGGCGCTGACTGGCGAACACATCGACCACCGCAATGCCCGCACGGTGGCGGGTCAGTTAAGCGTCAACGCCGGTACCTTGGACAACCAGGGCGGCAGCCTGGCGCAGAGCGGCCAGGGCGTGACCGGCGTGCAGGTGCGCAACGGGCTGGACAACCGCGGTGGCGCGCTGGAAAGCAATGGCGCTTTGAGCGTGCAGGCGGGTCATGTACAAAATCAGAAGGGCCGCATCGTGTCGGGCACGGACCTGGCACTGTCCACCGGCGCGCTGGACAATACGGAAGCGACCCTGGCGGCGGGTGGCAAGCTGCGTCTCGATAGTGGCGACGTCGACAATACGCGCGGCCAGATCCAGGCAGTGGCGGGCGATGCGGCCTTGACGGTCGCAAAACTGAACAATACGGCCGGCAGCGTGTTTGCCGGTGGCGACCTTGCCACCCGGGCCAACGAAGTGCTCAATAGCGGCAACCTGTATGCGGCCGGTAACCAGGCGCTGCAGGTCAGCGGCGCCGTCGGCAACAGCGGCGTGATCGCCGCGCAGGGCGACAACCGCATCGACGCCAGCCGCATCGACAGCGCCGCTGGCAGCTTGCTGGGCGCCGGCATCCGCGCCGACGGCAGCCTGGCTGGCAGCGGCCAGCTGCAACTGATGACCACGCAAGCGATCGTGGCCCATGGCCAGAATCTGGCCGCCGGCAAGACCAGCATGCACGCCACCGCCATCGACCTGAGCGGCAGCCAGACGGGCGGCGCGGCCATTGATTTGAATGCCAGCGCGGGCCATGTCGTTACCGATAACGCACTGGTGACGACCACCGGCTTGCTGTCCGTGGCGGCGGCCGGCAGCAGCCAGGCCCTGTCGAACGTGCGCGGCACGCTGAGCGCGGGGCAGCTGGACATCAAAACTGGATCGCTCGACAACCGCGGCGGCACCCTGATCCAGACGGGCAATAGCGACACGGCATTGCAAGGCAGCATCCTGGACAACACGGGCGGGCGCATCGCCGTCAACAGCACCAAACTTACGCTGCATGCCGACAAGGTAATGAACCGCGACGGCAGCATCGAACACGCGGGCTCGGGCAGCTTGCACATCGACGCGGTGCGCTTCGATGACGAGCGGGGCAAGGTCACGGGCAATGGCCTGGTGGATATCCAGGCGGAAACAATCGATCACCGCCAGGCAGTGACGTCCGGGCAACAAGTAACAGTGCAGGCCGGCCAGCTGGACAATAGTGATGGTACCTTGCAGCAGACGGGGCCAGGGCAGATGCGCGTAGATGTGGCGCAGACGCTGGACAATACGCGTGGCAGCATTGCCGGCAATGGTGGCCTGCAGCTGCAGGCGGGCGTGCTGGACAACAGCAAGGGCCGCATCACCTCGGCCGCCTCGGCGGATATCGCCAGCAAAGGTGTGCTGAAGAATACGGATGGCGTGATCGCCGCCACGCAGGCGCTGCAGTTGGCGGGTATCGGAATCGACAACACCCGAGGCGTATTGCAGGCGGACAATTTGCGTCTGGATGCGACGACCTTGCTGAACCAGCAGGGCACGGTCAGCGCTGGCACGGACCTGACGGCCAAAATCAGTGGTGACCTGAACAATGCCGGCCTGCTGTATGCAGGCCGCAACCAGCAACTGACGGTCGGTGGATTGCTGAATAATAGCGGTTCGATTGCCTCCGTCAACAACACCCATATTTCTGCCGGCAAAGTCACCAGCAGCGGCTTGCTGGGCGCGGGTGTGAAAGCCGATGGCAGCCTGGGCACGGCGGGCGACTTGACCATCAATGCCGATGGTGTCTTGCAGGCGAGCGGGCAGAACCTGGCGGCGGGCAATGCCGTGCTGACGGGCGAGGCCATTGATCTGTCGGGTAGCCAGACGGGGGCAAGCAACATCGATATCACCGCGCGCAGCGGTGATGTGCAGACCAACAAAGCCGTCATTTCCGCCAGCAACGTACTGGCCATCACGGCCAATGCAAATAACGCCCAGTCGCTGATTAATAATCAGGGCCAGCTGGTGGGCGGTCAGTTGCAGCTGAACGTCGCCAACCTGAACAACGCCAGCGGCGAGATCGTGCAGACGGGCACCGGCGACACCACTATCACGACAGGTAAGCTGGACAATACGGCCGGCCGCATCGCCGTCAACAGCAATAATTTGGCCTTGAACGCCAAGGTCTTGACGAGCATCAATGGCAAGCTGGAACACGCGGGCGCGGGCGTTCTGGCGATCAACGCAGGTCAGTTCGACAACCAGTACGGCAAGATCACGGGCAATGGCAAGCTCGATATCACGGCAGTGGCCTTGGATCACCGCAACGCCACCACCATCGCGAATCGGCTGACGGTGAACGCTGACAGCCTGGACAATCGCAGTGGCAGCCTGGCGCAGACGGGTACCGGGCTGATGACGGTGAGCGTTACTGGTCAGCTGGACAATACGGGCGGCAAGGTCGAAGGCAATGGCGATGCGCTGGTGAAAGCAGCTACCTTGCTGAACAACACGGGCCGTATCGTGGCTGCGCAGGATGCCGAACTGCAGGTTGGCAGCCTGGACAATACCGAAGGGATCGTGGCCGCAGGGCGCAACCTGGCATTGAACGGTAACGACATCGACAATACCAAAGGACAATTGCAGGCTGTCGCTGGCGACGCGACCTTGATGGTTGGCAAGTTGAATAACACGGCAGGCAGTGTATTTGCCGGAGCCAACCTGAACACCACGCTCGACACTTTGAGTAACACCGGCAGCCTGTATGCTGCCGGAAATCAATCCCTTACCGCAAAAGGCGCCGTCACGAACACGGGCGTGATCGCGGCGCAGGGCAACGCCAGCGTCACGGCAAACAGTCTTGACAGCGGCGCAAGCAGTCTGATTGGTGCGGGTATCAAGGCCGATGGCAGCTTGGGTACGGTTGGCGACTTGACGGTGAGCACCACGCAAACGCTGGTCGCGCATGGCCAGGTTCTGGCTGCAGGTAGCGCCAATCTGACAGGCGCCAGCATCGACATCGGCGGCAGCCAGACCAGCGCCGCGAACATCGGCCTGACGGCAGCACAGGGCGATGTCAGTGCGAACAAGGCAGTCATCACGACGCCGGGCAACTTGAACGTCACGACCAGCGCCACCCTGCACAACACGGAAGGTGCCTTGCAGGCGGGCCAGCTGGATCTGCACGTAGGCAATCTTGACAACGCCAAAGGCACGGTACTGCAAACGGGTACGGGTAATACCATCATCCAGACCAGTAATCTGGATAACACGGCCGGCCGCATCGCCGTCAACAGCAATAATCTGACTCTCGATGTGACCACGTTGACGAACCGCGATGGCAAGATCGAGCATGCTGGCACGGGTATCTTGTCGGTACAGGCAGGCATACTGGAGAACAGCAAGGGCCGTATCACGTCCGCTGCCTCGGCAGATATCGTCAGCAAGGGTGCGCTGAAGAATACCGACGGCGTAATTGCCGCGACTGCCGACTTGTATGTTGGTGGTGTGAATATTGACAACACGCGTGGCGTATTGCAGGCGGACAATTTACGTCTCGATGCGGCGACCTTGCTGAACCAGCAGGGCACGGTCAGCGCTGGCACGGACCTGACGGCGCGCCTCAGCGGTGATTTGAATAACGGCGGTCTTCTGTATGCGGGCCGTAACCAGCAGCTGACGGTAGGTGGATTGCTGAACAATAGCGGTTCCATCGCCTCCGTTGGCAACACCCATATT
>NZ_JBNYXV010000014.1:0-6479 GCF_051380845.1 Janthinobacterium salmonicoloratum
GAAACAACTTTGCGCCGATGATAGTGCTGCAACCAGTGTGAAAGTAGGTTATCGTCAGGCTTGTTATTCGTAGTAGAGAAAAACCCGATCAGAAATGGTCGGGTTTTTTTTCGTCTGATGCTTTTGCTTGATGCCGCTGGTGGTGTCGGATTACGCTTCGCTAATCCGACCTACTCGAGGTAATTGATGCGCGATTTTGCCGTACATACGGCGTAGTTGGCCGAAGTTGTCGGCCGCGAGCGCTTGTTGCGGGGATGTCAGAACGCCTTGTGGACATGTAATTGACAGTGGCTGGGTGATTCTGGACGCCCGTCTTGCCCGCCCGTGTTGTGAGCGACGGACACCGTCATGTTCTCTTCATATTGACACTGTACGATGACTTCCATTCTCATCAAGTAATGTGTGCACCCATGCTGGCCAAGCTTAAACTCGTCAAAACTCCCAAAGGCATCGATAGTGCCTTGATGTTGTCGGCCATGCTGATACTCTGGATCGGCAATTACAGCAACCTCGACCTCATGATCGCCGACAGCATGTTCGACGGTGTGCGCGGACAATTTGCCGGCACTGGCAGCGCATGGGCGGGCAGTTTCCAGCTGGGCATGATCTTGCTTGGCGCCGCCTTGATTGGCTTGGCCGTCTGGGACACCTTGCATCCGCTGGCCTGGCTGGCATCACGCCGCAGCGCCTTGCGCGTGGTGGCGTTGTCGGCTATCTTCGTGCCGCTAAGCATCTATTGGCTCTCTTCCTTCAGCGACGTGCCTTGCCCGACGGATTTGTTGCGCTATGGCGGAATGGAGCCGTACACGCGCCTGCTGGAAACGTTGCCGGCCAGGGCATCTGCCATGGCATGCCTGCCCGCTACCCAGGCGAACGCTGCCTGGTGGATGTTGGCCTTGCCATTGTTCTGCCTGCCCGGACGGCCACGCACGGCGCTTCTGTTCGTCGGCGTCATGCTGCTGTGCGGTTTGGCGGCAGGATGGCAGCAACAGCTGCAGGGTACGCAATTTTTCACGCACACCTTGTGGTCTGCCTGGATCGCTTCTTTCCTCATATATCTGCTGCATAATTTGTTCCGGGTCGAGGACGCGTTGGCCTGAAACACGAAAGTACGTCACAATCTGCCTGTCGAGTTGTCGTTTCATACAAAAACAGGAGCACCATGAACGAGCAGATTGCGAGAGAAGTGGTATTGGTCCGTGCTATCGAGACGGCCGACCAGAAAAAAGAAGTCCTCAGCGAGGATGACCGCATGTATGCCAGCCGCAGCGCGCGTGAGCTTGCGCAGTGGCAAGCTTCGGGCAAGCAGGCCGAAGTGACAGGTGACGATTTCCTGCAGCAGCGCTCCGAGCTGATCCTCAAGCGCATCACCGAGCGCACGCCCGCCTTCGCCGCTTTCGCGAAACGCCGTAACGGCATGAAAACCCTGGCGCTGACCTTGCCCCTGCTGGCCCTGCTGCTGGGCGCCGGGCTCGATCGCATCACGGATCCCCATCGCGTCGACTTGCTGTCGGCACCCTTGCTGCTGATCATCGCGTGGAATGTGCTGGTCTACCTGGGCTTGCTGATCTGGTTATGCATCCCTTCGCATTCCCTCGGCTGGCCAAAAGCGGGACTGGTACGCCACCTGAGCGTGGGTCGCCTGGCCTTGCCGCGCAAACTGCCGCACGCCTTGTCCTCGGGCTTGCTCAGTTTCATGGGGGAATGGGCGCACTTGAGCGCCAAGCTGACGGCCGCGCGCCTCAGTCGTACCATCCACCTGAGCGCCGCCATGTTTGCCATCGGCGCCGTTGCCTCGCTGTATGCGCGCGGTTTCCTGTCGCAATATGCGGCCGGCTGGGAAAGCACCTTTTTGAATGCTGGCCAAGTGCACAGCCTGCTTTCGACCCTGTTCGCGCCAGCCATCGCCCTGTTTCATTTGCAAGGCTTTTCGCTGGCGGAAATCGAAGCGCTGCGCTTCCCGCAGACGACGACCGTCGAAGGCGGCGCGCGCTGGGTGCATTTGTATGCGGCGACGATTTTCCTGCTGGTGGTCGTTCCCCGCCTGATCCTGGCCCTGGTCAACAACTGGCGCGCCGCGCGCCTGGCCAAACACTTTCCGTTAGATATCGATCAACCGTATTTCCGCAAGCTCAATGAAAGCATCGGCGTGGCCACGGGCGGCATGCTGCGCGTCTTGCCGTACAGCTTTACTGTCGATGAGGCGCGCCACAAGGGTCTGGGGCAAATCGCCCTCATGCTGTTCGGCGAGCAGGGCCGCATGATGCTGCGCCCATCGACGTCGTATGGCGAAGAGCCGCAGGACGTCTTGCGCGACACGGACCTGAATGATCCACAAGTCAATATCACGGCCGTGCTGTTCAACCTGACGGCGACGCCGGAAAAGGAAAATCACGGCGCCTTCCTCGATTACCTGGTGCAATCGTCGACGCGTGGCATCGCCGTCCTGATCGACGAGTCCAGCTACCTGGAACGCGCTGGCGAGCAGGCGGATAGTGGCGCCCGCCTGGCGGAGCGAGTCGCCTTGTGGCAACAGTTCTGCCAGTTCCACAAAACCACGGCCACCCGGGTCAATTTGCTCAATCCTGCCCTGCACCCGCTCGATGCCGGTGTCGGGCTGAAAGTATCGGCAGCAGCATGAGTGTGAATGTGAACAAAGATGTGCAGGATGATGCGGTACAGATTCAGTTCGCGCTGATTTCGCACACGAATAATGGCAAGACGACGTTGGCGCGCACCTTGGTGGGCGTAGATGTCGGTGAAGTGCGCGACGCCGCCCACGTGACCGTGTTTGCGGAATCGCATACCTTGCTGGCCACGCCGCAGGGCGATGCCTTGCAATTGTGGGACACGCCCGGCTTCGGCGACTCCGTGCGCCTGCTCAAGCGACTGGGGCAGTCGGGTAATCCCATCGGCTGGTTCCTGCGCGAAGTGCTGGACCGTTATCGCGACCGCCCCTTCTGGCTCAGCCAGCAGGCGCTGCGCACGGCCAAGGACTCTGCCGACGTAGTGCTGTACCTGGTCAACTCTTCTGAACATCCCAGGGATGCTGGTTACTTGCCGGCGGAAATGAAAATCCTCGCCTGGCTGGATAAACCCGTGGTGGTCTTGCTCAACCAGATGGGGCCGCCACGTCCTGGTAATGAGGAGCACAGCGAGCAGGCGCGCTGGCGCGAGCATTTGCAGCAGTATCCGATTGTGCGCGAGGTCCTGGCGCTCGATGCTTTTGCCCGCTGCTGGGTACATGAGCGTGTGTTTTACGAAGCTGTGGGGAAATTGTTGCCACAGTCGCAGCAAGCTGGCTATGCGCGTTTGTTTGCTACCTGGCAAGCGCAGAATACGGCGCGTTTCCAGCAGGCCATGCAGTTGCTGGCCACGCACCTGGCGGCGGCTGGGCAGGATCGCGAAGCCATCGAGCCCGTCTCCAAGGGCTTGCTGAAATCGGCCTTGCAGGTTGTGGGTATCGGCAAGAATGCGGAGCAGCAACGCCAGGAAAAGGCCATGGCCAGTCTGGTGGCGCGGCTCAATACGCACAGCGGCGCGACCACGCGTGAACTCTTGATCCTGCACAAACTCGACCCGACCGATGCGCATAAGATTAATAGCCGGATACGGGAAAATTTCGCCGTGCGCGCGCCGATCGACAAGGCGCAAGCAGGGCTGCTGGGCGCCATGATTTCCGGGGCGGCGACGGGTCTGTCGGCCGACCTGATTTCCGGCGGCCTGACTCTGGGCACGGGCGCCTTGCTTGGCGGCGTGGTCGGTGCACTGACGTTTGCGGGCGCAGCCTGGGGTTTTAATTCCGGCACGGACCGCAACGAGCCCACCATGCAATTTACGGATGCCTTCCTGCGCACCCTTGTGGTGGCGGGCGTGCTGCGTTACCTAGCGGTGGCGCACTTTGGCCGTGGCCGCGGCAACTTTGTGGAAAGCGAGGCGCCGGCATTCTGGCAAGATGAGGTTGAGCAGGCGGTGGCGCGCCATGGCGCTGCTTTGGTCGAGCTGTGGAAAGAAGTGCGCCGGGAAAAATCGCCGGAGCAAGCCGCCGAGCGCATCCTGCCCCTCATGTCGTCCATCACGTCCGATACCCTGGCGCGACTGTATCCGGATGTGGCGCGCCTGGTGTAGATGCCTGGTGTCGATAATCAGGCGCGGACTTGAAGCCATTGTTGCAGAAATTTCACGCAGGTCCTGACCTTGGCGGAGTTCGACAGCCGCGACGTAGTTACCGCCCACACGTCGGCAGCCTGTTGATACGCGGGCAAAATGCGCACCAGCTTGCCTTGCGCCAGGCTGCTTTCCACATCCCAGGCCGAGCGCAAGATGATGCCGTGACCGTCCAGCGCCCATTGATGGACGATCTCGCCATTGTTGGCCGATAGCGGCCCATCGACCTTCACCGTTTCCAGCCCGTGCGGCCCTTGCAGTTTCCAGCGTCGCCCATCCTGGTCGCGCTCGCGAATGACGATGCAGTCATGCTCGCGCAATTGCGCCAGGGTTTCCGGCGTTCCACGTTGTGCGAGGTAGGCGGGTGCGGCGCATAGTACGCGCTGATTGCTGGCAATACGATGGGCGATCAGGTCAGGCTCGTGCACCACGCCGATGCGAATGTCGAGGTCAAAACCTTCGCCCAGCAGGTCAACGGGGCGGTCGAGCAATTCCAGCTGTATTTTCAAGTCTGGATATTGCCGTGCCAGCTGGGAGAGGGCGGGACCGAGCCGGTTGCGTCCAAAACCGGAGCTGGAGCAAATGCGCAGCACGCCCTGCGGCTGCAATTTCGACTGTGCTACCGCTTCACCCATCTGCTCGACATCTTCCAGGATGCGCTGCGCCCATTGCCGCACGATCTCGCCATGGTCGGTGATGCTGACCCGGCGCGTGGTCCGGTGCAGCAAACGAACTTGCAGCGCCGTTTCCAGCATGCCGATGCGCTTGCTGACGACGGCCTTGGAAATACCCAGTTCCAGCGCTGTGGCGGCGAAACTGGTTTTGTGGACGACCTGGCAAAACAGGCGTAAGTCTTCCAGTAGCGGCGTATGTTTCATCGATTGATCACGAAATGTGGATACTTGGGTTATGAGTTACCTGATTGTATTCTGATGCAGCGCCAGTATCATCAACGCATCCATCTAGCATCCATCTATAACCAGGAGAACCTCATGCCCGCACACAGAATCGCAGTCATTGCCGGTGACGGCATCGGCAATGAAGTCATGCCGGAGGGCTTGCGTGTGGTTGAAGCGGCTGCGCGCCGTTTCAATATCGACCTGCAGTTCACGACGATGGCATGGGCGAATTGCGACTACTACCTCGAGCATGGCCAGATGATGCCTTCGGACTGGTTTGCGCAGCTCAAGGATTTCGACGCCATCTATTTTGGCGCCGTGGGTTGGCCGGACAAGGTGCCCGACCACATCTCCTTATGGGGGTCGCTGTTGAAATTCCGGCGCGAGTTCGACGAATACGTCAATTTGCGGCCCGTGCGCCTGATGCCGGGCGTACCGTGTCCGCTGGCGAACAAGAAGCCGGGCGATATCGATTTCTATGTGGTGCGTGAAAACACGGAAGGAGAATATTCATCCGTGGGTGGGCGCATGTTCGAGGGTACGGAACGCGAAACGGTGCTGCAGGAATCCGTGTTTACGCGCAAGGGCGTCGACCGCATTTTGAAGTATGCGTTTGAGCTGGCGCAAAGCCGGCCTAAAAAACACCTGACATCGGCAACCAAGTCGAATGGCATCGCGATCAGCATGCCATTCTGGGATGAGCGGGTGGAAGCGATGGGCCCGAGCTTTCCCGATGTGCGCTGGGACAAATACCATATCGACATCTTGGCAGCCCGTTTCGTGCTCAGCCCCGAGCGATTCGACGTGGTGGTCGCGTCGAATCTGTTTGGCGACATCCTGTCCGACCTTGGCCCCGCCTGCACGGGGACGATTGCCATCGCACCGTCGGCCAATATCAATCCGGAGCGCACCTTCCCCTCAGTATTTGAGCCTGTACACGGTTCCGCACCTGATATCTATGGCCAGAATATCGCCAATCCGATCGGCATGATCTGGTCGGGCGCCATGATGCTAGACTTTCTCGGCAATGGTGATGCCCATTACACGGCGGCGCATGACGCGATTGTGCGCGCCATCGAGCAGGTGCTCGAGCATGGGCCACGTACGCCGGACATGGGCGGCAGTGCCAGTACGACCGATGTGGGCATGGCGGTGGCAGCATTGCTGAAATAAGGCTTGCCGCCCGTGGGCGGATTTGCTATAGTTCGCCTCCCCAATGAGACGCAGTCAAATGCGGCACTTGAGGATCACTGGAAACGGCGATGAGTAGTAAAGTAGGAGTTGACGGATGTAGTGAAATGCTTCATACTCTTCCTTCTTCGCAGCTGACAAACACAACGCTTTGTCGATAGCGCGAAAGCAGTAACCGAATACAGTTCTTTAACAATTAACAGTCGATAAGTGTGGGCATTT
>NZ_JBNYXV010000015.1:0-5517 GCF_051380845.1 Janthinobacterium salmonicoloratum
CCGAGGTCTGCAGCATGTCGACAATTGCGCCCCCAGCCGCGCTGGTGCCGCCCTTGACTCCGCCTGCTCCAGTCGCCGAGGGCAAAGTGTAGGTCTTTCTTTCATAAACCTGGTTGATGATGTCTTTGGAACGCTTCTCAACCGGTTCGTATCTCATCGTGACTGGTTGGTTGATAAAGCCGCCGGATGGCCCCGAAGGCACATACAGGTAGTTCGTGACCGTTCCCGTTTCTTGGAAGTAGGTTTCCAGCTCCAGCACCGGATTGACGAGGGTCGTTCCTAGCACTGTCAGCTTGCCTCCCGTAATAACGTGACTTTGCTGATTGAGCGCATCATATGAATGCATTGTCAAATTACCACCCGCGACCAGCTTTGCTGCATCGGAGGCAACAACAGTATCTTTGCGGAAAGTACGAGTAATTTCGTATTTTTTATATTCTTTCTGCGCAATCCCATTGATGACGGGATAACCGTTGCTAAAGGAGAAATTGGGATCACCTGAACGATAACGCTTATCCGCGTCCCCTGCCCCCAATACGGAATACTCAACCACTGTTTCAGATCCGCTATCGAGTTTCTCGATACGGAATGGCACATTCAAGTTCCGGAACTGCCCCGCAGCCAAATCCAAATTTCCCAGCGCCTCGATCGTTGCGCTAGCATTCCTCACCGATTCCGCCCAGCCCGTGGCGATGCGGTTGCCGTCCAGGTAGCCGCCGATGGCCATGTCGCCTCCGCTGAAGATCAGGCCGTGTTCGCGGTTGTTGAGTGTAGTCACGCCGATATCGAGGCGGCTGCGCGCCGCGATGGTGGCTGCCACACCGCCTTCCACGTCATTGTTAACGATGCCACCACCGATGCTCAGGTGATCGCCATAGATACGGCCCGTGCCCACGTTGTTCAGCGTTCGCACGTTCAGTTCCGTGTTGATGCCATCGATCACGCCGCGGTTATTCAATACGCCACCGACATTGACGCGCGTCGTGCCCGCGTTGATGTCGCCCGTGGCCGTGTTATCGAAATTGGCCGCGCCCAGGTTCAGGGTGCTGCGTGCCTGGATTTTCCCTGCATTGGTCAGCAATCCGCCGATGGCGATATCCGCGTTGCCGTTGGCCATGATCTCGGCGCCTGCGTTCAGCGTAAAATTGCCGGCCAGGTCCAGCGCCAGATCCTTCTGTGACAGCACCTTGCCGTCGCCGCTCAGGCTGCCCGCACGGATGTCGGTGCGCTGGCCGCCGATGATGGTGCCGCCCGAGTTGGTAACGGCCAGCCCGCGGCCAGGGCCGCTATCGTGCAGCGCCAGCGCGCCGCCGGCACTGAGCATGCCCAGGGTATTGTTGATGTTGCCCGCGCTGTTGAGCGCCAGGTTGCCATCCGCGCGCACCGCGCCTTGCACATTGCTGACGTTGGCGCTGTTCAGGGTCACATGGACGCCTTCGATGCCCTGGTTGGCGCCCAGCGTGTTGGCATTGTCGACTCCGCCGCCCGTCAGCGTGACGGCCGCGCCGGAGCGGATCAAGCCTTGCTGGTTGTTAACGCTGCCGCCACCCGCGTTCAAGCCGATATTGCCCAGCACCTGGATTTGCCCGCCCTGGTTTTGCAAGCCGCTCAGGACCAGATCCAGCGCCGACTTGCCGACGACCTGCCCGCCACGGTTATCCAGCTGGCCCACGCCGCCCGTGATGTTGCCTGCCGCGCCCAGATAGCCACCCGCATTGTTCCAGCTGCCCGTTTGCAAGCTGAGGCCGGCACCGCTGCTGATGCCACCGGCACTGCCAGGATGGCGCACGGCATACGCGCCCGCATTGGTGTTGAGCAAGGCGTTGCCGTGCGTGTCGATGACCATGGCGCCGCCCGACTGCAGCAAGCCGCCATCATTGTTCAGGATGCCCGTCTGCAAGTTAACGGTTCCCGTGCCCGCCAACGTGCCCTGCGTGTTGTTGAAGAGCTGGCCATGCGTGTCGAGCGTGACGTTCGCGCCCGCAATGGTGCCTTGCACGTTCGACATGCCGCCATTGCGCAAGATGATGTCGCCACCCGCTTGCAGGGTGCCGCCATTGTTGACGGTCGCGCCGGTAGAGATCATTTGCAACTGGCCCTGTACCGAGGCCAGCTTGCCGCCGGCGCTGTTGTCGACGCTGGCCGCGTTCACAGTCATATTGCCCGTAGCGGCCAGCAAGCCGCCCGCATTGTTCAATGCCTGCGCCACGTTCGCCGTCAGCTGCCCGCCCGCCGTGGCGCTGCCGCCCTGGTTCAGCAGGCTGCCAGCGCCCAGCACGACACTGCCGCCACCAGCGATGGCGCCGCCATGGCTGTTGTCCAGCACGTTGTTCGCGGTCACCGTCAGATTGGCCGTGCCGGCCGCCTGCAGCTTGCCGCCCTGGTTGTTCAGGCTCGGCGCAACAATCGTCGTGTTGCCATTGCTGGCGATCGTGCCGCCGTGATTGTCCAGACTGGTCGTCAGTTGAATACTGGTATCGCCTTTGCCCAGCTGCGTCAGGTTGCCGCCAGCATTGTCCAGGGTGCTACCCGTCACGCTCAGTTGCTGCGCGATGGTGCTGGCGTTGCGGTGGTCGATGACATCGGCTGTGACGACCAGGGCGCCATTGCCCGTGATCTGGCCGCGCTGGTCGTTCAACTGCGTGGCTTGCAGGCTCAAGGTACCGCTGCCAGCATGTTCGATCTTGCCATCCGTATTCGTCAGGGTGGCTGCCTTCAGGGTCAAATTGGCGCTGTTGACGGCGATGCGGCCGCTCGTGTTGTCCAGCACGCCCGCTGGCGATGTCAACTCGATGACGGTGTTGCCCGTGCCCGTTTGCACGATGCTGCCTTGCTGGTTGTTCAGGTTGGCCACACCAACAGCCAGCTGGCCGGCGCTGATATCGCCGCGCTGGTTGTTCCAGGTCTGGCTATTCGCACCGGCCTTAATCGTCACGGCGCCCGGCGTGGTAACCACAGCGCCGCTGGTGCTGACGTCTCCCACGCTGGCCGTCAGGCTGATATTGCCAGCACTGCTGCGGCTGCCGCCGAGGTCGACACTGCCGCCGCCCAAGACGGCATTGCCTGCCGCCAACACCTGACCATGGGCACCCAGCGCCTGCTGCGCCGTGACCTGCAGATTGCCGCTGGCCTGCAAACTTCCATCGGCTTTCACACCCGCGCCGATCAGGCTGGCCGCGCCGCTGTTGATGCTATTGGCGCTGATCGTGTTGTTGCCCTGGGCCAGGATCACGCCGGCATTCTCCAACGCTCCGCTCACCTTCAGCACCTGTTCTCCGCCGGCAAACAGGCTGCCGCTGTTGCGCACGCTGCCCGCCGTTGTCGTCAGATTGCCGCTGGCAACGATGCTGCCCTGTTCATTGAGCAGTTCGTCCATGCTCAATTGCGCATTGCCGCCCGCTGCCTGCAATTGTCCCAGGGTATTGTCCACCTTGCCGCCGGCCACTGTCAGGTCGCGCCCGGCAATGATCACGCCGCTGGTATTGTCCAGCTTGGCCGTCGCCGCCACATTGACGTCCTGCGCGGACGCAATACGGCCATGGTCGTTGAGCAACTCGCCCGTTTCCACGCGCACATTGCCGTTCGCTTCGATCTTGCCGCCGCTATTGTCCAGGCGCGTGCTGGCCAGCACTGTTGCCGCACTCGTACCCAGCTGCGTGATCTGTCCCTGGCGATTATCGAGGATGCCGGCAGAGACGTTCACCTGCTGCGCCAGCAGGCTGGCGTTGCGGTGATCGATGTAATCGGCCGCCACGCCCAATGCGCCGTTGCCCGTGATCTGGCCACGCTGGCCGTACAAATTCGTCGCGCGGATCGCCAGCGTGCCCGTACCTGCATGTTCGATCTTGCCATCCACATTCATCAAGTCGCCCGCCTGCAGGCGCAGATTGGCGCTGTTGACGGCGATGCGCCCGCCCGTATTGTCCAGCTTGCCCGTTTCGATGACCGTATCGCCGGCGCCCGTCTGTATCAAGGTGCCCTTGGTATTGTCCAGGTTGGCAACGCGCAGGGCCAGCTGCCCGGCGCTCAGGCTGCCGCCCTGGTTCACCAGTGCCTGCCCGTTCGCGGCATTCGCCGTGATGGCCAGCAAGCCATTGGTCGACACGACCGCCTTGCTGGTCGTCACATTGCCCGTCAAGGCCGTCAAGCCGATGTTCGCCGCGCTGGTCTGGCTGCCGCCCACATCGACCGATGCGCCCGTCAATTGCAGCTGGCCGGCCGTCATGTTCTGGCCACCGGCTTGCAAGGCGCCACGGGCCGTCACCGTCAGATCGCCAGCCGAGGCAAAGCTGCCATCGGCGCGCATGCCTGCCGCCAGCAATCCATTACCGCTCAGACTGCCCGCCGTGATCGTCGTATTGCCCAGGGCAGCCAGCGAGCCCGTATTGCTCAGCAAGCCACCGATATCCAGACTCTGGTTGCGCCCCGCATATAGCACGCCAGCGTTCAGCACATCGCCGCTGACCTTGGCCGTGATATCCGTGCCCGCGCTGAGCGTGCCTTGCGCATTGCGCACGCTGGCCGCGTCCAGGCTCAGAGCGCCAGTGCCTGCCTGCAGCAAGCCGCGCGTGTTGTCGATGGCGCCGCCCAGGTGCAAATCGGTCGCCGCCGCGATCACGCCGTCTGTATTGACGAGCGCGCCGGTGCTGACGATGTCGGCGGACGTTGCCGATGTGATTTTGCCCTTGGTATTGTCCAGGCTGCCGGTCTGCACCAACAACACGCCATTGCCGGCGATTTCACCACTCGTATTGTCGAGCAATCCTGTGACGGCGACTGTCATGCCGCCCGCGCCCGTCTGCAGCAAATGGCCGCCCCGGTTGCTCAGGCTGTCAGCCTGCACGCTCAGGGATCGCCCCGTGGTGGTCGCGTTGGCGTGGTCAAACAGACCCGCCTTGAGATCGATGGCGCCATTGCCGATGATGCTGCCGCCGGCACCCTGCAAGCTCGCCGCCGTGATGGCCAGAGTGCCTGCACCCGCATGCTCGATCTTGCCACCCGCATTCGTCAAGGTGGCCGCACCCAGGGTCAGGTGATTGCTATTGACGGCGATGCGCCCGGCGCTGTTGTCCAGCTTGCCCGTCTGGATGACGGTGTCGTCCGTGCCCGTCTGTATCAGTGTGCCCTTGGTATTGTCCAGGTTACCCACGTGCAGATCGAGTTGGCCGGCGCTGAGTTGCCCTTCTGTATTGCGCAAGGTATCGTGCGCATGGATCGTCAAGGCGCCGGGCGTGCTGACCACGGCTTTCTGTGTGCTGACGTCGCCCGCGGTTGCCGTCAAAGCAATGCTGGTCGCACTGGTCTGACTGCCAGACAAGTCCACGCTGGCGCCTGTCAGGGCCGCCTTGCCCGCCGCCAGATTCTGGCCATGCGCGGCCAGCGTTTGTGTAGTGCTGATCGTCAGGTCGCCAGCCGTGCCCAGCTTGCCATCGGCCTGCATGCCCGCACCGATCAGGCTGCTTGCGCCGCTGTCGAGGCTGTTGGCTGTCAGGCTGGTGTTGCCCTGTGCCGCGATCA
>NZ_JBNYXV010000016.1:0-4530 GCF_051380845.1 Janthinobacterium salmonicoloratum
TGGACTTGTCTGCCAGCCAGACCGGTGCAGCGACGATCAATCTCACGGCACGCACTGGCGACGTCAGCACGCATCAAGCCGTGGTCAGCACGCCTGGCGCCTTGACGATCCATGCGCAAGATACCTTGCGTAATACGGAAGGGCAACTCAGCGCTGGCCAACTCGATCTGCACGTGGGTAAGCTGGACAATACCAAGGGCACACTGATACAGACGGGCACGGGCGACACCGTTATCCAGACGGGCAAGCTGGACAACAGCGCCGGGCGCATCGCCGTCAATAGCAATGACCTGACCCTGGGCGCGGCCACCTTGACGAATGCGGGCGGCAAGATCGAGCATGCCGGCAGCGGCACTCTGGCCATCACGGCGGCCAACTTGCAGGGCGCAAGCGGCAGCATCATCGGCAATGGCGCCGTCGATCTCAAGGCCGGTCTGTTCGACCATGCCAACGCCACCACCACAGGCCGTACCCTGAGCGTGCAAGCAGACAGTCTGAGCAACCGGGGCGGCCATTTGCTGCAGACGGGCGCGGGCGGCATGACGGTCGCCGTCACAGGATTGCTCGACAATACGAGTGGTGAAATCGCCGGCAATGGCGTGTTGTCGGTACAGACAGGGAGCCTGGACAACAGCAAGGGCAAGATCACGTCGGCCACTTCCGCCGACATCGTCAGCACCGGTGCGCTCGTCAACACCGACGGCGTGATCGCGGCGGCGACCGATCTGCACCTGGGCGGCGCTATCGACAATACGCGCGGCTTGTTGCAGGCAGGGATCGGCGCCTTGAGCCTTGATGCGGCCAGCGTGCGTAATGCGCAAGGCACGCTCAGCGCGGGCACGGATATCACGGCCAAAGTCAGCGGCGACGTGCTGAACGCTGGCGTGCTGTATGCGGGGCGCAACCAGACCCTGGATATTGGTGGCTTGCTCAGCAATACAGGCTCGCTGGCTGCCCTGGGCAATACGACGATCACGGCGGGCAGTCTGAACGGTAATGGATTGTTGGCGGCAGGCATGCGCGCCGATGGCAGCTTTGCTTCGGCCGGTGACCTGACGGTGACGGCCCGTGGCGCCTTGCAGGCTGGCGGCCAGAACATGGCGGCTGGTCAGTTGCAATTGACGGGCGCGTCGGTCGATGTGGGCGGCAGCCAGACCAGCGCGGCGAACATCGGCTTGACGGCCTTGACAGGCAATGTGACGACCAGCAAGGCGGTCGTGTCGACCAATGGCGTGCTGGCCATCACGGCGAATGCCGCCAATGGGCAGGCACTCATCAACCAGGGCGGCAGCCTGAGCGCCGGGCAGCTGGCCATGCGCGTTGCCAACCTGGACAATACCAAGGGCACCTTGATACAGACGGGCACCGGCGATACGGTCATCGAAACGGGCAAGCTGGACAATACGGGCGGGCGCATCGCCGTCAACAGCGCCAATCTGCGCCTGCAGGCGGGCGACTTGATGAATGTGGATGGCAAGATCGAACATGCGGGTACGGGCACGCTGGCGATCCGCGCGACGAATTTGTACGGCCAGCGTGGCCAGATCACGGGCAACGGTGCATTGGGCGTGGCGGCCAATTACATCGATCACCGCAACGCCAGCCTGCTGGCGCAGCAGGTGAACGTCTCTGCTGGCGTTCTCGATAATCGCCAGGGACAGATCACGCAGCTGGGCACGAGTACGGCAACGGTGCTGGCCAGCACGCGCCTGGACAATAGCGGCGGCAAGATCGAAGCGAATGGCAATGTGCGCGTGGAAACGGGCGAGTTGCTCAACGACCATGGCCGTATTGCGTCCGCGCAGGACGTTAATGTGGCGGCGACGGGCAAGCTGGACAATACCAGCGGCGTGATCATTGCCGGGCGCGACCTGACAGTGGCCGGTGGCAAGGTGGACAATACGCTGGGCCAATTGCAGGCGGCAGGCGGCAATGCGCAATTGAGCATGGACGAGTTGCTCAGTGAACAGGGCAGCATCGTTGCCAGCGGCAATCTGACGACAACGGCGGGCAGCGTGCGCAACAGCGGCAGCCTGTTTGCCGGCGGAGAACAGGTGCTGAAGGTGAGCGGAGCGTTGGAGAATGCCGGCGTGATCCTGGCCCAGGGCAACAACACGATCAGCGCCAATAGCATCAACAGCGGCGCGGCCAGCCTGATCGGCGCTGGCGTGAAAGCCGATGGCAGTTTGCAGGCCAGCGGCAATCTGCAGGTCACGGCGCAGCAGGCGCTGGGTGCCCGCGGGCAGGTGCTGGCGGCAGGCAATGCCGTGTTGGGCGGCGGCAGCGTCGACCTCGGCGGCAGCCGCAGCAGTGCTGGCAATATCAGTCTGACGGCGACAACAGGCGATGTCAGCACCAGCGGCGCCGTGGTCACTACGCCGGGTGCCTTGACGATCAAGACCGGTGCGAATAGCCAGACCTGGAACAACCAGCGCGGCGATATCAGCGCCGGCCAGCTGGCCGTCACAATCGGCAACCTGAACAACCAGCAGGGCAGCATCGTTCAAACGGGAACGGGCAACACCGTCATCGAGTTGACATCGCCAGCGGGCATGCTGGACAACACGAGCGGCCGCATCGCCGTCAATAGCGCCAATTTGACACTGAAGGCAGCCACCCTGACGAATACGGATGGCAAGATCGAACACGCGGGCAGCGGTACCTTGAGCCTGCAAGCCACGCAGCTCAATGACCTGCGCGGCCAGATCACGGGCAATGGCGCCCTGGTCGTCACAGCCGGCGCCATCGACCATCGCAACGCCAGCACCATCGCGCAGCAACTGAGCGTGACGGGTAGCACCCTGGACAATGCCGGCGGCAACCTGACGCAGCTGGGCAAAGGCGATACCAGTATTCAACTGACGACCAGTCTGGACAATCACGGCGGCACGATCGCCAGCAATGGCAACACGACGATTGTTGCACCGAGCCTGAACAACCAGGGCGGCAAGCTGCAGGCGGCCGGTACCGCCAACCTGACGGTGACGGCGAACAACGTGCTGGACAACAGCCAAGGCGGCGCCATCGCCGGTGGCGGCAATGTCGTGCTGGGCGCAGGAAATCTGCAGAACCAGAGCGGTAGCGCCACGGCGGGCGGGCAGCTGACGGCGAACGTGGCGCAGGCATTGAACAATGCGGGCGGCTTGCTGGCCGCCACGGGCAATATGACTGTGAACGCGGCCAGCGTCGACAACAGCGCCGGCGGCAAGCTGGCCTCGGTACAGGGCCAGTTGCAAATGATCTCTACCGGCGCGACCGTCAACAATGGCGGCACCATGCAAGCGGGTGGCGACATCATCTTGCGCAACGGCGGCCTGTCGAACGTGCAGGGGACCATTGCGGGCGCGAACGTCACGCTCGACACGCGTGGCCAGCTGTTCAACAACACGCAGGGTACCCTGGCGGGCACGGGAACCGTCAACTTGCAGACGGGCATCCTGAACAATGATGGCGGCTTGCTGCAGTCGGGCGGCGCCATGAACATCGATACGCACGGCAACGCCTTGCTCAACACCAATGCGGGGGCGTATGCCGTGCGCCATCCCGGCAGTGCCGGTGGCATCAGCAGCGGCGCAGGATTGAGCTTGCAAACGGGCAGCTGGAACAATGCGGGCGGCTATCTGGGCGCGGCCGGTAACATCACGGGCAACGTGGGCCAGCTGGATAACCGTGGTGGCCAGGTCGTCGGCAAGTCGGCGCTGGACCTGACCCTGAGCGGCTTGCAAAACCAGGGCGGGCAAATCCAGGTGCTGGGCAATATCGGCTTGAACGCCGGTGGCGGCAGCATCAACAACCAGCAAGGCTTGATCCGCTCCGGCGCGGCCGTCACCGTGACGGGCGGCGGAATCGACAATGCCAGCACCCTGGGCGCGAACCAGGGTATCGAAGGCATCCATGTGACCCTGAACAGTGCCAATGTCAGCAATGTGCAGGGCGCGGTGCGCGCGGACGGCAACCTGGCGATCAACAGCGCGGGTAGCGTCAACAACACCCTGGGCATGCTCAGCGCCGGTGGCGCGCTGGCACTGCAGGACACGGGCCCCGGCCGGGGATTGGCCGTGATCAACTCGGGCGGCACCATTATCGGCGGCCAGCGCACCGACATCCGCGCGGGCAGCCTGAGCGGCGACGGCAAGGTGCTGTCGCAGAAGGATCTGGCGCTGGACCTGGCCGGCAACTTTACGCTGAACGCAGGTGCCGAGATCATGGCCAATGGCAATGCGGATATCACCATTGGCGGATTGCTGACCAATGCAGGGAAGGTTCAAGCGCGTACCACCCTGACCCTGGGCGCGGCGAATTTCGACAATGCCAGCACGGGCGACATCAATGCGGGCACGACGCGCGTCAATGTCGGTGGCGTGCTGAACAACCGCGGCGTGATCGATGGCATCAACACGGAACTGAACGTGGGAACGCTGAACAACGTGGGCACGGGCCGTATCTATGGCGATCACCTGAGCATCGGTGGTGGCATCGTTAACAATGACGTGGAAGGCGGTGTGGCAGCCACCATCGCGGCGCGCAGCC
>NZ_JBNYXV010000017.1:0-2602 GCF_051380845.1 Janthinobacterium salmonicoloratum
TCCTGGCCTGCCATCACCTCGCTACCACTTATCTTGAGCGCATTGCCTGCGCTCAATACGAGGTCGCCGCCGATCGCCCCCACTTTACTGAGTGCCAAACCGCTCTGGGTCTGCGCGTCACGCTCCTGGTCTGTAGTGGTCGTGCGCTTGCCGTAAGTGAATCCAAATCCCGCCCCTCCCAGAAGGCCACTTTCGTCAACTTTTTTATAATGCGTCTCACGGACGGTATTGACAGCGGCATCAATAGTCAAGTTATTACCAGCCAGTATGCTGACCGTTTGATCGGCAAGCACATCCGATCCCGTCACATGCACATCATTATCAGCCTTTATCACTACCGTCTTCCCGCCTACACTGGTGCCTACAGTGCCGCTTGACTCTAGCGTGTCGCGCGTCGTCGTGGTAACGCTATAAAGAAGACCACTCGATTCGTGCTTGACGGCATTATCGTAATTTGACGTCGATACACCGTTGACCAAGCTGACATCATGACCGGCCGTTAGTGTCAAGGTCTCGCTGGCCTGGATACTAGCGGCCTTGGCTACCAAGTTGTTGCCCGCATGAACAGTGATATGGCCTTCGCCCACAATCTGGCTACCTACTTCATTAGTGCTATTCTTCTTAAAAAAATTATCGGCGTCGTACAGCGTATTTTCACTGCTGCCCACTGCAAGCGTCCCGAGCTGGATATCGCGACCGCTCTGAACAAGCGTTTCACCACCGCTAGCGGCATTTCCGATGACCCCCGCAACCATAGCCAAATCGCGTCCAGCACTGACCAACAGCGTGCCACCGCCACTTGCCCCGTCGCCGGTGACATAAAGTCCAGCAACACGATCGACTGCAGTACTCGATGAATTCGTATAGTTATATTGCGAGGATGTCGTTGCGGTGATGCTCTTTATATTGATATCGCGGCCAGCGGAAACCAACAATGTACTATTTGCCGAAATCGTGCCGGTCACGTTATTCAGGTCATTTTTAGCCGCCACCGAAACTGCATCACCGTGAATGCGACCTTGCAGGTTCTCGACGTTCTCCGCATTGAGCCTGACAAGCTCGCGGCCGGCGATCGTGCCGCCATTGATCAAGTCACCAGACAGGCTGATATCAATTTCTTTACCGGAAAGTAAGCTGCCCGAACCATCAAGGTCATCCTCCCGCACACGCACATATACTTGCGGCACGAGCACCTTCTGCATGCTACCGTCGGCCAGGGCCACCTCCCGCTCCACCAGCCAGACGATGTCGCTGGTCAATGCTGCCATCTGTTCCGGGGTCAATGCAACGCCAGGCCGAATATCCCACGTCTTGGCATACGCCGCCCCGGCATCCATCAGGCCCCGATACTGTTGATCATCATTGCTGTAGTCGCCGACAAACCGCTGGCCAGTCAGCTCGGCAATCTGCTCGCGCACCAGGCGTTGCTCATAGAAGCCGTCACCCAAGCGCTTCTGTGTCACTGCCGGGTCCAGCTGAACCTTGCTGGTCAGGTAGTCCGAGCCTGTCCAATCACGGTAGTTGGCAAACCGGGGGTCGGTTTCAACGAGAAAGCGCGACGAAGGAGCTGGACTGGTGCGAAACAGGCTGGCGTTGGGCAACCGCATTGAAGGAGACGCCGTACGCACAACTTGTGCACGGCCGCCAGGATTACTCAGTGCCACTTGAGCAAACTCGTTCATCTTGGCCTGCGATGCACCACCTGCACTGGTAACGCGCGACGCCTTGCCCATGGCCTGCGAGACAGACGTGCTGCCTGGCGCTGCCATGTCTGCTGGCGCCATGGCACCTGGACCGCTTGCGTCCCCCACAGTCACATTCGCCACGTCCGCAAAATTGACAGCCTGGCCCGCATTGCCTGCACGGTCGCTGCCTTGCAAGCCGACGCTACCGCCCACTGTCCGTGAAACTCCTTGCAGGTTGGTAGCCAACGAGCCCGCATCAACCTTACCCGTAGCGCCGGTTCCATTGACAGCGCCAACCGCATCGCCCTGCACGGCCTGATGCCACGCCGTTTGAGCCGCTCCGCCAAGTCGGTTACTGCCTGATACGCCATCACCGCCGACGACTAACTGAGAATGTCCCTGCAAGTCCGTGGCCAGCAAGCCCGCATCGATTCCATTTGCAGTACCGTCCCCATGAATGGCGTCGATGGCGCCGCCTTGCACACCATTGTGCGCTGCCATCTTGCCCGCATTTCCAAGACGAGCACTGCCACTCTGTTCCGTTCCGCCAGAAACTGCAGTGACGCTTTGACCATTGACGCCAACCTTGGCGCCATTGCCGCCGACGCCAGGCGACGATGTTTGAACGCCGTTGCCGCTGGCAGCGACAAGCGCTGTCCCGATAACCGCATCAACGCGGCCGGCCGGTCCTACGCCAGCGGTACCGCTGGCACCATCAAGCGGGCCCGTTCCACTCGCCGTCTTCGCGCCGTTTCCACCTGCTGTATGCACCCCAGCAATCTCGCCGGGGGTCTTGCTTACCGAGGTCTGCAGCATGTCGACAATTGCGCCCCCAGCCGCGCTGGTGCCGCCCTTGACTCCGCCTGCTCCAGTCGCCGAGGGCAAAGTGTAGGTCTTTCTTTCATAAACCTGGTTGA
>NZ_JBNYXV010000018.1:0-1724 GCF_051380845.1 Janthinobacterium salmonicoloratum
CCCTTGGTATTGTCGATGTCGCCACCGGTCAATGCCAGATTGCGGCCTGCCGCGACCGTGCCATCCGTGTTGTCCACGCTGCCGATGTTCAACTCGGCATCCTGCGCCGCCACGATGCGGCCCGTTTTGTTCAGCAAGGTAGCTGCTTTCACCAGCGCATCGCCATTGCCCTCGATCTTGCCGCCTGTGTTGTCGAGCTGGCCCGTGGCCGAGACCGTCATCAAGCCTGTGCCCGTCTGCGCTAGGTTGCCGGCGCGGTTGTCGAGCGTGCCGGCGTTGACCGTCAACTGGTTCGCCACGGTCGTGGCGTTGCGGTGATCCAGGGTGACTGTAGTGATGTCAAGCTTGCCATTTCCCGTGATCTTGCCGTGCTGATTATTGAACTGGCCCGCGTTGATGGCCAGAACGCCCGCACCCGCGTGCTCCAGCTTGCCATTGATGTTCGTCAAGACCGTCGCGTTCAGGGCCAGGTTGGCGCTGTTGACGGCGATGCGGCCGGCTGTGTTGTCCAGCTTGCCTGTGGTGATGATGGTGTCGCCTGCGCCCGTCTGCACGATGTCGCCGCTGGCGTTGTTCAGATTGGCCACGCTCAGCTGCAACTGACCAGCCACCAATTGGCCCTGGCTGTTGACTAGCGACTGGGCGTTGTTCGCGTTGGCAGTGATCGCCAGCACCTTGCTGGCGGAAATCACCGCCTTGCTCGTCTGTACATCGCCGCTGCGCGCCGTGATATTGACGTTTGCCGCAGCTGTCTGGCTACCCGAAAGATCGACCGACACGCCTGTCAGCATGGCGCTGCCCGCCGCCAGGTTCTGGCCGCTTGCTTGCAAGACGCCATCGGCGTTGATGGTCAGATCGCCTGCCGTGCCCAGGCTGCCATCGGCTTTGATGCCCGCCCCCAGCAAGCCGCTGCTGGTCACTTTGCCGGCAGAAATATGGATGTTATTAACGGAGGCAATCGACCCCGTGTTGTTGAGCACGCCACCCACCGTCAATTGCTGGTTACGGCCTGCATACAGCAGGCCGGCATTGTTCAGGTCACCGCTCACTTTTGCCGTCAGGTCCGTCCCAGCGCTGACCGTGCCTTGCTGGTTCAGCAAGGTCGCAACATCAAGACGTAAATTGTCCGCCTGCAACACGCCGCGCGTGTTGTCGATATGCACACCACCAACATGCAAGTCGGCAGTCGCGGCCATCACGCCGTCGGTATTATTCAGCGCACCCTTGCTGACAATCTCCGCCGAGGCGGCGGAAGTGAAACGGCCCTTGCTGTTCTCCAGTATGCCCGCCTGTACCGACAAGATACCCGTGCCAGCATGCTCGATCTTGCCATCGCGGTTCGTCAGCGTGGTCGCATCGAGGGTCAGATTGTTGCTGTTGACGGCGATGCGGCCGGCCGTGTTATCCAGATTACTGGTCTGGATGATGGTATTACCCGTACCCGTTTGCAGTACCGTGCCCTTGGTGTTGTCAAGATTGCCTACGTGCAGATCGAGCTGGCCCGCCTGTAAGGCACCTTCCGTGTTGTGCAAGGTGGCGCTGGTCGTGATGTTCAACGCGCCCGGCGTCGTTACCACGGCTTTATTCGTGCTGACATCGCCCAGTGTTGCCGTCAGGCCGATGTTCGCGGCGCTGGTCTGGCTGCCGCCGATGTCGATGCTGGCGCCTGTCAGATTGGCGCTACCTGCAGCCAGAACCTGGCCATGCGCGACCAGCGTTTGCGT
>NZ_JBNYXV010000019.1:0-1381 GCF_051380845.1 Janthinobacterium salmonicoloratum
GACGAGTGAACTTGTTCACGAAGCAATCGGAAGTGGTTCCAAGAAAAGCCTCTAAGCTTCAGTCATACGAGACCGTACCGCAAACCGACACAGGTGGGCGAGATGAGTATTCTAAGGCGCTTGAGAGAACTCGGGAGAAGGAACTCGGCAAATTGGTACCGTAACTTCGGGAAAAGGTACGCCCCGGTAGCTTGATTGGTTTACTCCATGAGGGTGAAAGGGTTGCAATAAACTGGTGGCTGCGACTGTTTAATAAAAACACAGCACTCTGCAAACACGAAAGTGGACGTATAGGGTGTGACGCCTGCCCGGTGCTGGAAGATTAAATGATGGGGTGCAAGCTCTTGATTGAAGTCCCAGTAAACGGCGGCCGTAACTATAACGGTCCTAAGGTAGCGAAATTCCTTGTCGGGTAAGTTCCGACCTGCACGAATGGCGTAACGATGGCCACACTGTCTCCTCCCGAGACTCAGCGAAGTTGAAATGTTTGTGATGATGCAATCTACCCGCGGCTAGACGGAAAGACCCCATGAACCTTTACTGTAGCTTTGCATTGGACTTTGAACCAATCTGTGTAGGATAGGTGGGAGGCTTTGAAGCGGGGACGCTAGTTCTCGTGGAGCCAACCTTGAAATACCACCCTGGTTTGTTTGAGGTTCTAACCTTGGTCCGTTATCCGGATCGGGGACAGTGCATGGTAGGCAGTTTGACTGGGGCGGTCTCCTCCTAAAGTGTAACGGAGGAGTTCGAAGGTACGCTAGATACGGTCGGACATCGTGTTGATAGTGCAATGGCATAAGCGTGCTTAACTGCGAGACTGACAAGTCGAGCAGGTACGAAAGTAGGACATAGTGATCCGGTGGTTCTGTATGGAAGGGCCATCGCTCAACGGATAAAAGGTACTCTGGGGATAACAGGCTGATTCCTCCCAAGAGTTCATATCGACGGGGGAGTTTGGCACCTCGATGTCGGCTCATCACATCCTGGGGCTGTAGCCGGTCCCAAGGGTATGGCTGTTCGCCATTTAAAGTGGTACGTGAGCTGGGTTTAAAACGTCGTGAGACAGTTTGGTCCCTATCTGCCGTGGGCGTTGGAAATTTGAAGGGGGCTGCTCCTAGTACGAGAGGACCGGAGTGGACGAACCTCTGGTGTACCGGTTGTCACGCCAGTGGCATTGCCGGGTAGCTAAGTTCGGAAGAGATAACCGCTGAAAGCATCTAAGCGGGAAACTTGCCTTGAGATGAGATTTCCCAGAGCCTTGAGCTCTTTGAAGGGTCGTTCGAGACCAGGACGTTGATAGGCTGGGTGTGGAAGTGCAGTAATGCATTAAGCTAACCAGTACTAATTGCCCGTACGGCTTGTCCCTATAACCTTAGCAGGT